>JAIMAZ010000004.1 GCA_023511695.1 Ignavibacterium sp. | reverse complement strand
CAACTCTGATTTATTCATATGTGTTGTATACTGAGGTGTATAATTCACAATCATCTGCATATAAGTTAATTCGGGATTTTCATAAGGACCGTAAATAATACTATCATTTTGAATTACATAATGTCCCGAATAGGAATTTTGTGAACCAAAATTATCTGGTTTTATTTGATGACAAGCAGTACAACTTACCCCATCATTTGCAATTGGGTCTTGCTTCATTTCATTGATTGAATAATTATTCTGTCCGTTGTAAAGTGCTTCAGTGTATCCCATTGGCGCGTGACATCTTGTACAAGTGGTCTCTATTGTTTGCTGAAGTTGCGGATAATTATGCACTTCTTCTGCTACCATAGCTCGCCAGAATGGATCTTTACTTGAATTAGCCATCATAGTTGAGCGCCAGTAAGTTGGTGGCGAAATATCTACTCCATTTTGTGAGAGAACTGTTCCATCGCCGGTATGACACATTGCACAATTTCCAGAACCTGAAAAAATAATTGTTCGTCCGAATGGAAGTGGTAAACCTTGAGAAAATATTGTTTGAGTGATAATGATTAAAACGAAAGGTAGTAATGTTTTTTTCATAGCTCTCCTTTTGAAGAATATGTGGAATTCTCAATTGAAAAATAGAAATTCTATTGAACAATTACATTAAATAAAAATAAAATCTGACTGAAAAATGTTGTACCATGCAAATTAGTTTATTTACCATGCAAGATTATTTTTTCATAAATCAGGTTTTTGAATAAGAAAGTGAGCTTTGCGAATGGAAAATACTTTGGCACAATTATTTACATTATGAAACCGGAATTTTGAAAAATTAACTTCAACAAAATAAGGAGATCGTAAAATGAAAACATTCAGTCTTGTAAAAAAGAATTTGCTGCCAATAATTATACTGGCAATATTTTCTTTCTTTACTGCTTGTCAGGAAGAAACCTCAGTTCAGACATCTGAACCAAAAACAGATAAAGAAGCAATGATTCAGATTGCTGACGAGGATTCACTCTTAGCATCTTTTGAACCTAACTATAATGAAGATGGTGTAATGGATATAATGGGCAAAATCAATACGCCTATTTATCCCGTAAAAGTTGGTCAAAGGATGAGATTAGTAAATCGTGTTCTTGATATTAATGTTCAGGGCGACACTGCTTATGGTACTCTGACGAAGACATTCGAAGGAACTTTATTTATTCTTGCAAAATATGATACCGCTTCAACTCAACCGGATACATTAATTCAAAAACCGTTTACATCAGTGATTACCAGAAAACTTGTATTTATAAAAATAGCTAACACTGAATTTCCAAAACGAAATTGGGTTCTTGCTGCAGTATCTTTGCCAGAAGGTGGAACTCAAACTCCTGAAAGCATTAACATAACGAAGATGACGGTATTCTTACCAAACGGTGATACTTTAGTTATCAATTCTCCTAATGATTACTATCTCTACAGAAGATGGGGATTTTGGTGGAGATGGAGAAACTTCCCTGTAGTTCCTGCGAATTCACAGCTAACTATCAGAGTTGAAGTAACAAGCGCTTATGAACAGGATGACTTTGTAACACTGACTTTCGGAGCAGATGCTCGCGGCTTACACAGAGCAAAGAAAAGATTTGTTCTAGTTAGCTCAACTTTCAATGGAACCAGCTATGATAAGGTCTATGAGCAAACATTCCAGACACATCAGTACAGAGGTTTCTTCCATGCAGTATTGAATGCAATGCCTGGTCAGGTTGTGCTTGATGATTCGGCTCCTGTTGAGCAAGAAAGCTGGGGAGTTCCATATTTTATCAGACCGTAACTCATATTCTCTCCGTAACCTCTCTGGCTTCTGCCGGAGAGGTTATTCTTGTTTTATGAGCGGAGAATGTTTAGAAATAAATTAAATTTGAACAGGATTTTGAAATGAATTATTTAATTAAAATATCGTTTTTACTATTAACAATATTCATTCTATATTCTTGTGATAAACCATCACCAACAGAATTAGTAGATGGCTCAGCACAGGATGATAATATTGAAGTTGAAGTAATTGCAAAAGATACTGAAGATGAATTCTATTCAAATGGTTTTGATACTAGCGGCGTTTTCCAAAATCAGATTAATAGCATCATCAGTATTACCGGTGGAAAAATTACAATACTCGGTCAAACTGAAAAGTACTCAATTGCACAAACAATTATTTATGATAAATCAAATCCTGTTTATAATTCGTTAGGAAGATTAATTGGTTATAAAACAATAACACCAGGCACAATAAGATTTAATAATTTATTAACAAGACTTGTTGATTTCAGAATTAAATATCGTGATGCCGGACAAATTCTTGATACATTGCTTGGTAAAAAATATGTTCTTTATAAAGGCAGAGGATTTTTCCACGATAATTTTGAATTTCCTTACAACTCACAGGTTTCATTTTCATTCAACCCTTTAATCGGCAATACAGTTAATTTTAATATTCCAACACCGGTTGAAGTCACAGGAACGGTGAGAATAGAAGGCAACAGAGTGCAAAAAAATCTTAAAGCAATCTTAGAATGGAATGGAGCAAATAATCCTTACTTTTCAATTATAATTGGAGCTGGAAAAAGAAATTCGAGAGATGTTTTCCCTCTTTACAGAATAAAGACAAGTGATGACGGAAGATTAGTTATTCCTTCAAAACTTTTAATGGATATTTCAAGAGACAGATTCGACAGATTATCTTTTACATTTATTCGTTCATTCGATAACAGAGAAAATCTGAACGAACATAATGTTTTCGTTTCATCGCAAAGTATTCACACAATTTATGTAGCATTGCCTTGAGAATAATTTTTTATACTATTACAGCTATTATCCTGAGCTTTGAAACTATGGCACAAAATAGTTTTGATATAAATGGTTATTGGGCTAATGACTTGATTCCGAATGCGAGAATTAATTCTCTGGAACTCAACCAATCAAGTTTTACAGGTGTAAGAGATTGGCTGTTTTCAATAACATATAGTTCTGAGTTTTCTAATAAATCAAATTCATTTCTCCATCAGATTTCAACTTATAAAAAATTTAATTATCATCTTTTCCATTTAAGATATACTCCCGGCTTACAGAAAGAATTTTTATTCAGTACTGGCCAAACAATATTTTTAAGCGATTCAAACTCACAGTCATTAAAAGCTGATTATGTTTACAAAGAACTTTTTGGATTTGGTTATTCATACAGCTTCAATGAAAAATTTAATGCGGGTTTTAGTTTAAGATTTTTCAATCAGGATTTTACTCAGGAAGTAATTAAGCCCGTTTTCTCCGATACAAATTATCTTATGATTGAAACAGAAAAAGATGATATCGATTTGTGGAAAGCAGATTTAAGTTTTGCTTATAGATTCAACAACAATCTTTCAATTTATCTTTCTTCAATAAATCTCTTGAGCTCTGAGTCCAAACCTTTATACGACTATAACAGAAATTATCTTTTGAATAAAGAAAGAGGATTATCAGTCGGATTTTCATTAGAGCCATTCAATTCAACAGCATTTAATTTTAATTATGAATCAGATAAATCTTTTTCAGCAAGTTTCAATCGGATTTTGAAATTAAGTTTTGGAACATTCGGTTTCTCACTTTCAGCTTATCACGA
This sequence comes from Ignavibacterium sp., assembly GCA_023511695.1. Lineage (GTDB taxonomy): Bacteria > Bacteroidota > Ignavibacteria > Ignavibacteriales > Ignavibacteriaceae > Ignavibacterium. The sequence continues at coordinate 24,926 of JAIMAZ010000004.1, read as the reverse complement.
TAAATATCAGAACCCTTTCATAAACTGTCTGGCTCCCTCAATCTTTTACTCTTCAGGATTATTTGATATTGTCTTATCCGGCATTAAATATTCTGAAGAAAGGAAACAGGTTTCATCATTTGATAAATTTTCTGAAAATGGAATAAAAAATATTCTGCATAATCAATTTAGTTTTGATCGTGTCAATCTTACAGTCAATTTCAAGTTAAATACAAAAATTGAACAGCGAATAAAAATAATTGATGTTGAGATACGGAAAGATATCTTCCCGGCATTAAATGAAGAATATCTCGATGAACCTTTTGCATCTGCTAAAGTTGTTAATCTTACAGACAAAATTTTGACTGTTAAACCTGCTGTTAAAATTATCGGACTTAATAAAGAAGCAATTCAAATTGGCAGCTATCAAATAGCCGCTTATGATACTGTTGAAATTCCCATTTATGCATTCATTCCTGAATATTCTGAAATTTCCAAAACTGAACTTTCTTATGCCGAAATATTTATCTACTCTGCTTCAGAGCAGGCAGATGATCAGACTCAAAAACCGGTTTTACTCAACAACATGAATTCGTGGGATGGGCAAGTAAAGAACTTAAGATATTTTATAAAGCGTGATTTAAGTAATTCTCAGAATTATTCAAGACAAATTATTTCTTCCCATAAATCAGAGCTTGATACTATACCCATTGCGTTATCAGATTTTTACAGAGCCAAGTTGATATTTAATTCTTTCATAAAAGATTTGACCTACATTTCTGATCCGAGAATTAAATGGGATTTTGTTCAGTATCCCTCAGAAACTCTGAAACTAAAAGGCGGCGATTGTGATGACTTGAGTGTTCTCTATTCTGCTCTACTCGAAAGCATTGGAATCGAAACTGCTTTAGTTGATTACCGATCGAGAAATGATATAAGACACGTTAATGTTCTGGTGAATACAAAACTTTCACCGCAACAAGCATTCTTAATTACAGAAAACGATACGAAGTATTTTATCAGAAAAAATCAATTCGGAATTGATGAAGTATGGATTGCAATTGAAACAACATCATTAACAGATTTTGATACAGCATGGAATTTAGGTTCTGATATATTTAATGATGAAGCTCTCAATAAAATTGGGCTTCTGAACGGTAATGTTCAAATAATAGATGTCAATTAGCAGGAGAAAGAAAAATGAAAAAGATTTTTATCCTTAGTTTGCTTTTTAGTGTAGTTACTTTTTCACAGACTTATAAAGTTGCAAAAGTTAGCGGGACAGTAAGAGCTCTTACAAACGGCAGTGAAAAATGGATTGAAATAAAATCCGGGACTGAATTATCAGCCAATTCAATAATATCTGTTGAGAAAAATTCCTCAGTTAAAATCAGCAGCGGAAATATTGAAGTTACGCTTAAAGAACTTTCTGCCGTAACTATTTCGAGCATTAAAAAAATGAGCACCGAAGATTTACTTCTTGCACTTGCTATGGAAAACATTTTAAATGCGCCAAAGAAACCAAACGATAATAAATCCCAAAGCACTGCTGTTTATGGTAAAAATGAAATGGAGCGAAATCCTTTAATTGCAAATACTGAATTCGGAATAAGGCGGTTAAACGGTGCAATGCAATTAGCTGAAAACGGATTGAAAGAATCTGCTATTATTTCAGCCAAAGAAGTTTACAGAAAATATCCCGACACAAAATCGTTAGCAAGCTACAGAATCTTTTTTGCAGATATTCTGTTCGATAAAAAATTATTCGAAGAAGCACTTGATGAATACAATGATATTCTTAAACTTCAATTATCAAATGAACAGAAAGAAAAAGTAACTAACAAAATTGATGAAATAAAAAGAAGAATATCTATAAAATAAAATTCTGACCTTAGTTTTATTCAAAATCTTTTTGGCTGAACAAATTCTATCATATACTCTAATAAAACTCGCTAATTACCTGAATTTACTCATAGTTCGGCTTGCTCTTCTGTAATAACTAATTCCTTGCTTATCACCCGAATTAATTCTATTTTTGGAACAGTGATTCGCCCCAATGTGGGCGTTTTTTGTTACTATGGACACAATTAAAGAAAAAATATTGAAAATTATTCAAAATTCAATTTCTGACACCGATTTCTTATTGATTGATACAAATATTCGCGGTGACCAGAGAAAAAGGATTATTGAAGTTTTTGTTGATGCATCAAAGAATGTTTCAGCTGACGATTTAGCCGAGCTTAGCTCTAAAATCAATGATATTCTTTCTGAAACTGAAGACATTGGTAATTACAGATTGGATGTATCAACCCCTGGTGTTGATAGGCCATTAAAGTTCATTGAACAATATCCAAAAAATGTTAACAGAAACTTTGAACTTGAATATCAATTCGGTGACGAAGTAAAAAAAGTAAAAGCAAGACTTGTATCGGTAAATGGTAATGAACTTACATTTAACGATGGCAGGAATGAATTTCTAATAAATTATAATCAAATAATAAAAGCAAAAGTATTAATTAGTTTTTCTTAGCGGAGGTAAAACAAAAAATGAATTATGATATAGTTGAATCCTTTGCCCAAATGGTAAGGGAAAAAGGTATTGATAGAGATGTTCTCGGTGGAATTCTCGAAGATATTTTCGGTCTTCTCGTCCGGAAAAAATATGGCGAGAATGCTAAGTACGAAGTTGTTGTAAATATGGACAGAGGTGATATCGAGATTTTTCTTGAAAGAGAAATTGTAGAAAAAGTTGAAGACCCGAACACACAGATTAGCATTGATGAAGTTAATGCAAAGGGTAATGAAGACGAACTTGAAGTCGGTGATGAGTATGTTGAAAAAATTGAACTCGCTTCACTCGGCAGAAGACTCGTTACACTTGCAAAACAAAGTCTTAATCAAAAAATAAGAGAACTTGAAAAAGACATCGTTTATAACGAATACAAAGAACTTCTCGGTGAAATTGTTGTTGGTGAAATCTACCAGATAAGAAAGAATGATATCCTCATCAACCACAACAAAAATGAATTAGTATTGCCTCGCAATGAGCAGATTCCATTCGAGAAGTATAAAAAAGGTGAGACAATAAGAGCAATCGTAAAGGAAGTAAAGAAAACAAGCAGTGGTCCAGTTATAATCATATCTAGAGCTGATAATTTGTTTCTGCAAAGATTGTTCGAGATCGAAGTACCTGAAATTTACGATGGCATTATTGAAATAAAGGCAATTGCCCGTGAACCCGGCGAAAGAGCCAAAGTGGCAGTTGAATCAACTGATAACAGAATTGATGCAGTTGGTGCTTGCGTTGGAATGAAAGGCGTTAGAATTCATGCTATTGTACGTGAACTTAATAATGAAAACATAGATGTCATTCACTATTCAGATGATCCGGCAGTATTTATTCAAAGGGCACTTGCACCGGCAAAATTGAAGAACATTGAAATCAATGAAGAAGAAAAGAAAGCAGTTGTTACTGCTGACAGCGATCAGGTATCTATGATTGTTGGAAGAATTGGCGTGAACATTCGTCTGGCTATGAAGTTGACTGGTTACGAAATCGAAATAATCCGCGAAGAGAAACCATTTGAAGAATATGAAGAAGATATAGAACTTATTGATTTGAAAGAAGAACTTGGTGCGGATGTTTATGAAATCCTTATCAATAACAGATACGATACAGCTCTTGAGGTATTAAAAGCTGGTCCCGAAAAACTCAAAGAAATTAAAGAACTCGATGATGAAAAGATAGAAGAAATTCTTGAAATCATTAAATCACAATTTGAAGAGGAAGAATAATAGCTTCCGTTAAGGAAATTTATGGCTGAAGATAAAGCAAAGAAAATACGAATACACAAACTTGCAAGTGAGTTCAATCTTTCCTCGGAATTATTGATTGAACATCTTAAAAAGAAAGGATTCGAAGTTAAGTCAATACAATCAATTGTAACTGACGAAATGCTTCAGGAAATTCAGACTCACTTCAAGAAGGACATCGAAAAAGCTACTCAGCATAATAAGAAAGTTGAGGAGTTTAAGAAAAAATTCTCTTCAAAAACTGATAAAGAGTCGCGTGAAAAATCTGTTTCTATTACAGATGAAGTTGCAGTTGAAGAACCTCCGCAGGAAGTTGTGAAACCCGAACAAGTTAGTGATGAAGTTGAGACTGAAACAATTACTGAGTTTGTTGAAGAACCTCAGCAAGTTGTTAGTGAAGAAATTCTCGCTGAACAAGCTGCCGAAACAGCAGCTGAAGTAGCAGAGAGAACTGAATCTGCTCAGCAGGAAAGTTTTGTTCAACCTAAGGATGTTGAGAATAATAAAGTCCGTGGTCTTAAAATAGTTGGCAAGATTGATCTTGAGGAAGGCAAGAAAAAGAAAAAAGGACAAAAAGAGCAGAAGCCTATAGCTGAACAGAAGAAAGAGAAACCTGAAGCTAAGCCAGCTGAAATACCTGAACCAAGACCTGTCATAGTTGATAGAACGGTTTCAGAAGAACCTGTTAAGAAAAAGAAAAAGCGTCCGAAAGCTAAAAAGAAAGCTTCCATTGAACCAGTAGCAGAAGAACTCGATGTGAATAAAAAGAAAAAGCGTGTTAAGAAATTTGAAATTGATGAGAAGGATGTTAAAGCTGCAATCAAACAAACTCTTCTAAGTATGGATGAAAATGTTGGTTCAATTCGTGGTTCAATTAAAAGAAAGAAGAAACGCGAAAGAGAAGCTGAACAGGAAAGACTTCAGGAACTTAAAGAAATTGAGAGCAGAAAAATTAAGGTTAATGAGTTTATCGCAGTAAACGAACTTGCAAATCTTATGAATGTACCTGTAAGTGAAGTAATCGCAAAATGTATTTCACTAGGGCTGATGGTATCAATTAACCAAAGACTTGATGTTGAGACAATTACTCTTGTAGCTGATGAATTTGGTTTTGAAGTAGAGTTTCAAAAAGAATATACTGCCGATGTACTTGAAGATAAACCAGATCCTGAAGAATCATTAAGACCGAGACCACCTGTAGTTACAATTATGGGTCACGTTGACCACGGAAAAACTTCTCTTCTTGATTACATAAGAAATACAAATGTTGTTGCTGGTGAAGCAGGTGGAATAACTCAGCATATTGGTGCTTATCAGGTTGAATTACATGGAGGAAAACTCATAACATTTCTTGACACACCCGGTCACGAAGCATTTACAGCTATGCGTGCAAGAGGTGCTCAGTTAACCGATATTGTTGTGCTTGTTGTTGCAGCAGACGATGCAGTTATGCCCCAGACTGTTGAAGCATTAAATCATGCTCAGGCAGCAAATGTTCCGATCATTGTTGCAATCAATAAAATTGATAAACCAGGTGCAAATCCCGATAAGATTAAACAACAGCTTGCTGATAGAAATCTTTTGGTTGAAGATTGGGGCGGAAAGTATCAATGCGTAGAACTTTCTGCAAAGACAGGAAAAAATATTGATTTGCTTCTGGAAAAAATTCTTCTCGAAGCAGAAATACTTGATTTAAAAGCTAATCCCGATCGGCCAGCCAGAGGCGCTATTGTAGAAGCTGAACTTGACAAAGGCAGAGGTGTAGTAGCAACAGTTCTTGTTCAAAAAGGAACTTTACGAATCGGTGATCCTTTCGTTGCCGGAATTTATCACGGAAGAGTTCGTGCTATGTTTGATGAACGCGGCAATAAAGTAAAAGAAGCTCCGCCATCAACTCCTGTTCAGGTGCTTGGTTTTGAAGGAGTACCACAAGCCGGTGATACATTTGTCGTGGTTGAATCTGAACGCGATGCAAGGGAAATTGCATTGAAACGACAGCAGCTTAAAAGAGAACAGGATCAGAAACAGGTTCATCATCTTACTCTTGATGAAATTGCAAAACAAATTTCTGTTGGTGGAGTTAAAGAACTTCCGCTTATCGTTAAGGGAGATGTTGATGGTTCTGTTGAAGCTTTGTCAGATTCATTTATGCGACTAACAAATCAGGAAGTTGTTGTTCGTGTAATTCATAAAGGTGTTGGCGGTATTTCTGAAAGTGATGTTCTGCTTGCAGCTGCATCTAATGCTATTATAATTGGTTTCAATGTCAGACCGAATATTAATGCAAGAAAACTCGCTGAAACACAAAGAGTTGATATAAGACTTTACAGTGTAATTTATGATGCTATAAATGAAGTTAAATCTGCTCTCGAAGGATTACTTTCACCTGTAATCTCTGAAGAGGTAACAGCAACAGTAGAGGTTCGTGAAGTATTTAAGGTGCCAAAAGTCGGAACAGTTGCAGGTTGTTATGTTACTGATGGTAAAATTGCAAGAAGCAATAAAATCAGAATTATCAGAGATGGAATTGTAATTCATCAGGGAGAAATTCTTAGCTTAAAGAGATTCAAAGATGATGTAAGAGAAGTTGATGCTGGTTATGAATGCGGAATCAGTATTGTGAATTTCAATGATATTAAAGTAGGTGATATTATTGAGGCATTTAAAATTGTAGAAACAAAGAAAACACTTGCATAATTATGTCGCACAGAGTTGATAGAGTTGAACATTTAGTGAAAGAAGAAATCAGCGATATCCTTTTGCATAAGGTGAAAGATGTTGATTTGGGTTTTCTTACAGTTACGAATGTAAGGATGAGTCCTGACTTAAGAGTTGCAAGTATCTATCTTTCAGTATTGGAAAAAGAGAAACGCGAAATTGTTTTAGAAAGGGTAAAAGATCGGACAGGATTTATCAGAACAGAACTTGCTCACCGGATAAGAATACGTTTCGTTCCGGAACTGAGATTTTTTATCGATGATACACTTGATTATGTAGAGAAAATTGAAGGATTGATTAAAAAGATTCACGATAATGATAACAAAGAAAACAATGAACCAAGCTCACCCTGACTTTCAATCCGGCGAAGTTATTCTGATTGATAAACCTGCTTTCTGGTCATCTTTTAAAGTTGTACACAAAGTACGGCAAGCTATTGGTGTGAAGAAAGTCGGACACGCTGGTACTCTTGATCCTTTTGCAACAGGGTTATTGATACTTTGCACAGGAAATAAAACCAAAGAGATTACTAAATATCAGGACTTAAAAAAAACTTATACCGGAGTTATAACACTTGGTAAATATTCAGATTCGATGGATACAGAGACTGAAATAAATGAATATCCAATTGCAGAAGATTTGACTGAAGAAAAAATTATAAACACTGCAAAAAATTTCATTGGTGAAATTGAACAAATTCCACCGATGTATTCTGCAGTTAAAAAAGCTGGTAAATCACTTTATGCTTATGCACGAAAAGGTAAAACTGTAGAGAGAGAACCAAGAAAAGTTACTGTTTACAAATTTGATGTTGATAAAATTCAATTGCCCGAAATACATTTTACCATTGAGTGCTCTAAAGGAACTTATATAAGAGTAATTGCTGATGATCTCGGTAAAGCTCTTGGCACAAGAGCAATGCTTACATCATTAAGAAGAATTTCAATAGGTGATTATAGCGTTGAGGATGCTTTGCAGGTTAATGAATTTGTAGAAAAGTTCTATCTGAAACTGAACATCAAAACAGAATTGTTGAATTAGATAAATTAAGTTGTCCGATGAATATCTTCAGAGACATAGATGAAATTAAATTTGATAAACAAACAGTTCTTACTCTCGGAACTTTTGATGGAATTCACCTCGGACATCAGCAGATAATCAAAAGAGTTATTGAATGTTCTGAAGAAAACAAATTAAGAAACCTGATTATTACTTTTCATCCCCATCCGAGAAAAGTAATAAACCCTGAAATGCAATTGAAACTATTGACAACAAACGAAGAACAGATCAATATTCTTGAAAAACTTGGTGTGCAGAATCTGCTCGTAATAAATTTTACAAAAGAGTTTTCACAATTAACGCCTGATGAATTCGTCAAAAATTATCTTGTAGATAAAATTGGATTGAGCAGAATAGTTATCGGTTATGATCATCATTTTGGTAAAGGTCGTGGTGGCGATGTTGAATTTCTCTTAGCTGCAGGAAAAAAATATGATTTTGAAATTTTGCAGATACAACCTTTTATTATTGACGACGAACCGGTTAGCAGTACAAAAATAAGAGCAGCACTTGAAGCAGGTGATATTAATAAAGTTAACAAAATGCTTGGACGATATTATTCATTTTCAGGAGTTGTTGTAGAAGGCGATAAGCGCGGCAGAGAACTCGGCTATCCCACAGCAAATATCAAATTATCTGATGAAGATAAAATGCTGCCGCAAATTGGCATTTATGCAGTACTGGTTGAGATTGATGGAATTCAATACAAAGCGCTGCTAAGTATTGGTAAGAGACCAACATTTTACAATGATGGCAAAGTAGTTCCGGAAGTTTATATATATGATTTTAATAACGATATTTACGGTAAAGAAATAAAAGTTAATCTGATTCAAAAGCTAAGAGGCGAAGAAAAATTTAATTCAGCTGAAGAGCTAATCAGACAAATGAACATCGATAAAGAAAACGGATTAAAAGTTTTAAATCAAATTAAAGAATTAACTAATTAATTCCGGTTAAATCTGGAATTATATTATATAACTAAAATCAGAGGTACAAAAATGATCACAAAAGAAAGAAAACTCGAAATAATTAAAAAATTCGGCAAAGATGAAAAAGACTCAGGAAGACCTGAAGTTCAGATTGCTCTTTTAACAGAGCGTATCAACGACTTAACAAGTCATTTTGAATCACACAAAAAAGACCATCATTCAAGAAGAGGATTGATGATGATGGTTGGTAAAAGAAGAAGATTGCTCGACTACTTAATGAAAAAGGATATTGAGAGATACAGAGCAATTATTAAAGAATTAAACATAAGAAAGTAAAAAAAAATTTATGGCTATCATAAAAAAAGAAGTTGAAATTGGCGGTAAAACATTTTCAATTGAAACAGGTCGTTATGCCCGTCAGGCAAACGGCGCTGTTATGGTTCGTTACGGAGATACAATGGTGCTGGTTACCGCTGTTGCTTCTGAAGAAGTAAAAGAAGATCAGGATTTCTTTCCACTTCAGGTTGAATATCGTGAAAAAACTTCTGCTGCCGGAAAAATTCCGGGCGGTTATATCAAAAGAGAAGGCAGACCAACCGAGAAAGAAATTCTTAGTGCAAGACTTTGCGATCGCCCGATAAGACCTTTGTTTCCTCAAAACTTTATGAATGAAACTCAGGTTATTGCAATGGTATTGTCTTACGATGGAGAAAATGATGCAGATGTTCTTGCAGCTTGCGGTGCTTCAGCAGCGTTAACTATCTCCGACATCCCGTTTGATGGTCCGATGGGCGAAGTTCGTGTTGGAAGAATTGATGGAAAGTTCGTAATCAATCCAACACATCAGCAGCTCGAAGTAAGCGATATGGAGCTTGTAGTTGCCGGCACAGGTGATTCAATTATGATGGTAGAAGGTGAAGCTAAAGAGGTCAGCGAAGCTGAAATGCTGGAAGCATTAAAATTTGCTCAAACAGAAATCAGAAAAATTGTTGAGCTTCAGCTTGAACTTCAGAAAGAAGCTGGCAAAGCTAAATGGGCTGTTCCGGAAAAAGCAATTGATGAAAATCTTAAGCACGATGTTAACGAACTCGCATTTGAAAAACTTAAGTCAATAGTTTACTCTGTACTGACAAAAGAAGAACGCTCGGCAAAGAATAAAGAACTTGCTGAGTTTGTGAAAACTTCTTTAGCTGAAAAATATCCTGAGCAGGAAAAAGTTATTGCAGAGCTTCTTCACGATATGGAAAAAGATCTGATGCGTCAGAGAATTCTTACTGAAGGAATAAGACTTGATGGAAGAACAACTACTGACATCAGACCAATCACAATTGAAACATCACTTCTTCCGAGAACTCACGGATCTGTTTTATTCACACGAGGTGAAACTCAGAGCTTAACAACTGTTACACTCGGAACAAAGAACGATGAACAGTTAGTGGATGGACTGCTTCAGGAATACACAAAGAAGTTTATGCTTCATTACAACTTCCCTCCATTTTCAGTAGGTGAAGTTGGCAGAATGACTGGTGTAAGCAGAAGAGAAATTGGTCACGGCAATCTTGCTGAAAGATCATTAAAGATGGTATTTCCATCTGAAGATGTTTTCCCTTACACAGTTCGTGTTATTTCAGACATTCTTGAATCAAATGGTTCATCATCAATGGCTACTGTTTGTGCAGGTTCGCTTGCAATGATGGATGCTGGTATTCCAATCAAAGCAGCTGTTTCAGGTATTGCAATGGGGCTTGTCAAAGAAGGTGAGCAATATGCAATCCTTTCCGATATTCTTGGTAATGAAGATCATCTTGGAGATATGGACTTCAAAGTTGCCGGAACTTCAAAAGGAATTACCGGTCTTCAGATGGATATAAAGATTCAGGGAATTTCATTTGAGATAATGGAAAAAGCTCTTGCTCAGGCAAAAGAAGGCCGAATGAAAATTCTTGAAATTATGAATCTGGCAATCTCTGAACCAAGACCTCATCTTTCACCTTATGCACCAAGATTAATTACAATGAAAATTGATACTGATCAGATTGGATTGGTTATTGGTCCTGGTGGAAAAACAATTCAGGGAATGCAGCGTTTGTTTGGAGTTGAAATTGTTATTGATGAAGACGGAACTGTTAATATCGCTTCTCCGAACAGAGAGAATGCACAAAAGTGTAAAGAGTATATTAAGAAGCTTACTGCTACACCTGAAGTAGGCGAAATTTATGAAGGCGTTGTAACCAAGATAATGGACTTTGGTGCATTTGTAGAAATACTTCCAGGTAAAGAAGGATTGCTTCATATTTCACAGATTGATAACAAACGAGTAAATAAAGTATCCGATTATTTCAAAGTTGGTGATAAAGTTATTGTCAAACTTCTGAAAATTGAAGACGGTAAATTATCTTTAAGTCGTAAAGAAGTACTTAACAGTAACTCAGAAGAAAATAAACCAAAAGAAAAACAACAATAAATTATTAAAGAAGCCGGCATTATGTCGGCTTCTGATTAAAAAGCAGATGATCCTAAATACATTACAAAAAGTTTTTTATTTCATATCAGGTTTCTATGAGAATCTGATAATGCCGGTTTTATCAACAGTCAAACAGGAATCATCTGTGCTAATTAACTATATAGTTATTCCTGTTACAAATACAAAGTTTATATTTTATGATAAAAGAAATTATAATCAATTCATCTTCAAACCAGACTCGTGTTGCTATAACGGAAGATGGAAACTTAGTTGATTTTTTTGTTGACTATCCTGAAAACCGAAGAATGGTGGGGGACATTTACCTCGGCAAAATTGCAAGAGTTTTACCGGGAATAAGAGCCGCATTCATAAACATCGGAATGAAGCACGATGCTTTTCTTCACTTCTCTGACATCGGTCAAAGAACTCAGCAGCTTCAGAATATGCTTGATGAAGAAGATCACGAAATTGATGATGAAGATGATGATGAATCTGAAAACGGCTCTTCACATAATAATGATGATAATAATCATTACACTTTCCCACCAAGATTAAAAAAAGGACAGAACATACTTGTTCAGATTACAAAAGAGCCCGTCGTTAATAAAGGTGTAAGAGTAACTTCGTCTATTTCGCTTCCGGGAAGATTTTGTGTCTTACTTCCTTTTGATAACAAAATTGGTATTTCCAAAAAGATAGTTGACTTCAAAGAAAGAAGAAGACTAAAACAAATTGCCCGAAGTATTATTCCGAAAAACTGTGGATTGATCATCCGAACAGTTGCAAAAGATCAACCTGAGGAACTTCTTCGTGAAGATTTAAATCATCTTGTCCGGACCTGGAATCGAATTCAGCAGGCTGCTAAGACTGAAGAACCGCCTGCATTAATTCATCAGGATTTATCAACAACTGAAAGTGTAATTCGCGATTTACTGACTCCTGATGTTTCAAAAGTTTTTATCGATTCAAAAAAACTTTACAGGCAGATAAAAAATTTTGTTCAGGATTTTCAACCCGAATTAGCCGAACGAATTGAACTTTATAAATCGCAGCAACCAATATTTGAAGCATTCAAGATTGAAGAACAGATAAAAACATTAATGGGCAGAAAAGTTCCTCTGCCAAGTGGCGGCTATCTGATTATTGAACACACAGAGGCAATGGTTGTAATTGATGTGAATAGTGGTAAATATGCAAGAAATATGGAGCAGGAACTTAATTCACTCAAAACTGATCTTGAAGCTGCACGCGAAATTGCGCGTCAATTAAGATTGAGAGATATCGGTGGAATTATTGTAGTTGATTTTATTGATCTTGAAGATGAACGAAATAAAAAGAAAGTTTACGATGAACTTAAAAAAGAATTTCGTAAGGACAGAGCTAAAGTTTCGCTTCTTCCAATGTCAGACTTTGGCTTAGTTGAAATCACAAGACAGCGTGTAAGACAAAACATTATGCAGGCAATCAAAGATGTCTGTCCTGTTTGCGGTGGAAGTGGTTTTGTTACAAAGGGCTCACATCTGATTTATGATTTGGAAAAATGGTTGAAGAAATTCCGACTAAACTCAAAAGAATTCAGTTTAGTGATTAAATGTCATCCTGCTGATGCTGCAAGATTAAAAGGCGGAAAGCTTGGACTTCTGACCAAATTACAATTGAAATATTTTGTAAAAATAAAATTAGAAGAAGATTTTACGGTACCTGTTGGAAGTTTTAGATTTTTCTCAAAGAAAAACGGAAATGATTTAACAGATTTATATAAATAACAAAGGAGTTTAGTATGAAATTCTTTATAGATACCGCAAACATAAATGAAATAAAAGAAGCCGCCGCACTGGGAATACTCGATGGTGTTACAACCAATCCTTCACTTGTTTCAAAAGAAGGAAAAGATTTCAGAAAACTTCTTGATGAAATTCTAGCTCTTGTAGACGGTCCTGTTAGTGCCGAAGTTATTTCAACTGATTATGAAGGCATTCTGAACGAAGCAAGAGAGTATGCTTCTATTCATCACAATATTGTTGTGAAAGTTCCGCTGATTAAAGAAGGATTAAAAGCAGTCAGAACACTTTCTGCAGAAGGAGTTAAAACAAATGTCACGCTGTGCTTCTCTCCTTCTCAGGCATTACTCGCAGCTAAAGCTGGTGCTACATATATCAGTCCGTTTGTTGGAAGACTTGATGATGTAAGCACTAGTGGCATGGATTTGATCTCACAGATTGTACAGATTTACAGAAACTATGATTATAAAACTCAGGTTCTTGTTGCAAGTATTCGTCATCCTTTGCATGTAGTTGAAGCCGCGTTGATGGGCGCAGATGTTTGTACAATGCCCTTCAATGTTATTGATAAACTTTTTAATCATCCTTTAACTGATATTGGACTTGAAAAGTTTTTAAGCGACTGGAAGAAAGCCCAAAACAAAAAATAAATTCAGGATTTATCTATGAAACGAACAAAATTCTACAACATCCACAAAAAACTTAATGCAAAGATTGTTGAGTTTGCCGGTTATGAAATGCCTGTTCAATTTACCTCAATTATTCAGGAACATAAAGCAGTTCGGCATTCAGTCGGTGTTTTCGATGTTTCGCATATGGGTGAAATTTTTGTAAAAGGAGATAAAGCTTTAGACTTTGTCCAATACATTACAATCAATGATGCCTCAAAACTTTTCCCGGGCAGAGTTCAGTATTCTGCTATGTGTTATGAAGATGGTGGAATAGTTGATGATCTTCTCGTATATAAAATTTCGGATGATGAATTTTTATTAGTTGTAAATGCCTCAAATATTGATAAAGACTTTGAGTGGATGAATAAGAATAACAAATTCGGTGTTCAGATATTAAACCGGAGCGATGATTTTTCATTGCTTGCTGTACAAGGACCTGATTCATTAAAAACACTTCAGAAAATTTCTGATGTGAATATTGACCTTGAATATTATCATTTCTCTAAAATGAAAATAGCCGGAGTTGATATGATTGTTTCCCGAACCGGTTATACAGGCGAACTTGGTTTTGAACTTTATTTTGAAGGTGATGAATCTGATGCTGAAAAAGTTTGGAATGCAATCTTTGAAGCAGGAAAAGAATTTAATATTCAGCCGGTTGGATTAGGCGCTCGTGATACATTGCGATTGGAAATGGGCTATTGTCTTTATGGAAATGATATTGACCAAACTACAAATCCCATTGAAGCCGGACTTGGTTGGATAACAAAACTTAATAAACCTGACTTTATTGGTAAGCAGGCATTATTAAAAGCTAAAGAGAACATCTCACGAAAACTTGTTGCCATGATTTCTGAAGAAAAAACTTTTCCCCGACATGGTTATGAAATTTCTGTCAACGGAAGGAAGATTGGATATATTACAAGTGGTACTGTAAGTCCAACGCTCGATAAAGCAATTGCACTTGGATATGTTGAAAAGGATTTTTCGGCTGTTGATACTGAAGTTAATTTTGTAGTTAGAGGAAAAGAATTTCCTGCTAAAGTTGTTAAACTTCCATTTGTAAAAAGATAATTTCTATGAAACTGAATGTTCTGTTTTCTCCAATTGTTGCTGATGAACTCTATTTTACTGGCAAAACATCTGTTGTAATTGATGTATTACGGGCATCATCAACAATTGTTACAGCGCTAAAAAATGGCGCTAAAGAAATTGTTCCGGTTGCCACAGTTGAATTTGCTGTTAAAGTTTCAGGTGGAATGTTTGGTGGACAAACTTTGCTTGGCGGCGAACGCAACACTAAAAAGATTGAAGGATTTGCACTTGGAAATTCTCCTTTGGAATATGAAGAAAAAGTTGTTAACGGTAAGTCAATTGTTTTCTATACTACAAATGGCACTAAGGCATTAACTAAAGCCAGATTTTCTGAAAATCTTTTTGTTTGCTCGTTTCTTAATCTTAATGCGGTTGCAAAACATCTTGTTTCATTAAATAATAATGTTGAAATTATTTGTGCAGGCAGAAATAATTTCTTTTCTCTTGAAGATACTGTGTGTGCAGGAAAACTCGCTGCTGAAATAATCTCAATGAATCCGGAAGTTGAATTGAATGATTCCCTATATGCAGCTTTAGCGCTGAATGAAAAGTATGGACAAGTTCTTTTGAAAATGTTAAAACAAAGCGAGCACGGTAAACTTTTAATTGAAAATGGATTTGATGAAGACATTAATTATTGCGCTCAGCTTAATGTATTTGATGTTGTTCCATATTACACAAATGGAGTTCTTAAATTGATGAAATAATACTGAGATTATTCAGTAATTTTAATCGAAAAATATTTTTTGTGTCTTAATAAAAAATGAAGAAGAAAAAATCAGTAAAAGAGACAAACGGAAATTCAACGCAAAGAGAATACTTTTCTTTTTCCAAAGAAAAGAAAAATAAAATTCTTGGTTTGTTTCTTATGCTTTTTTCTGTCTTTCTTTTCGTTGCTATTATAACATTTAACAGAGCAGATGAAGCAGAGCTTACTGATTTATTTTCAGATATCTATCGCTCATTTGGTGAAAGTGTTGATGTAGGTAATTGGCTCGGAGTAGTTGGTGCTCACATTTCTCTTTATCTCATCAAAGCGACACTTGGTTATTTCTCAATAGTTTTCCCGATACTTATTTTCATTTGGGGAACATTATATTATAAAAAATTCGACAAAAGAAAAATCGTTCACATCTTTAACTTCCTTCTTATCAGTGCAATTATTCTCGCTTCATTCTTTGGTTTGCTGCGAAGTCATTACGATATGATCAGTAGTGTTTATGAGCTGTCAGGATTTGTCGGAGATTTCATCGGAGCTTTTCTTGGAAGAACTTTCGGCGGTTTAGGAGGCATACTGATTTTAGCCCTTGCAACAGCAGTTCTATTGATATACGCCTTCGATATTAAAATTGAAGAGCTTTTCAGAAAAATTAAAAATTCAGGAATTTATCTCTTGAACTTATTCAGTAGTGAGAAGCAAACTGAAGAAGAAGTTGTAACTGAAACTAAAGAAGATAATCTTGAAAAAATTAAAAAGATTTCAGGCGAAAAGAAGAAAAAGAAAATCAAAGAACCAAAAGAAGAAATTTCTGCTGCAGATTTAATGGAACAGGAAGCTGAAGAGCAAACCAGAATAAGAATAATTAAGAAAGATGATACTCCTCAACAAATTCCGGAAAATGAAGTTGTAAAGGAAGAGGTTAAAAAAGTAGATATTGAAAAAACAGGTGAGTTACCTAAGAAAGAGGAGATTAAATCTGATGAGTCTGCGCTGCCTAATCAGTGGGAAGAAAAAATTGAATACAAAATGCCCGGACTTGAGTTACTTGATCCGGTTCCTGAAGAAAATTATCAAGTTGCAGAAGAAGAACTTACCCGAAATGCTGAGCTTCTTAAAGATAAACTAAAATTATTTGATATTGAGATTAAGGATATTTCAGTTACACCAGGACCAGTAGTTACTTTATATGAAATTGTTCCTGCACCTGGAGTAAAGATTAGTCGTATAGTGGGACTTGAGAATGATATTGCACTTGCACTTGCAGCAAAAGGAATCAGAATCATTGCTCCAATTCCTGGTAAAAGTGCTATCGGTGTTGAAATACCTAATGCTCAGGCATCAATGGTTAATGCAAGATCTGTTCTTGCAAAAGTTCACGAAACAAAAGCAGAGTTGCCAATAGCTCTTGGCAAAACGATTAGTGGTGATGTTTATGTAGCTGATTTATCAAAGATGCCTCACTTGCTTATTGCTGGCTCAACCGGTTCAGGTAAAAGTGTTGGTATCAATATGATTATATCAAGTTTACTTTACACAAAACATCCTTCGGAAGTAAAATTCTGCCTGGTTGATCCGAAAAAAATCGAACTATCATTCTACAACAAACTCAGAAGACATTACCTTGCAGCTTCACCTGATTTGAATGAAGAAATTATAACCGAGCCGCAGAACGCAATACTAATGTTAAAGTCTGTTGAGTATGAAATGGAGCGAAGATACGATAAACTATCAAAAGCGGCAGTACGAAATATTGTTGATTACAATAAGAAAGTCTCCAATCCCGATACTAAACCAAAAGATACTGAAACGATGAAGCATTATCCTATGCCTTATATTATTGTAATTGTTGATGAGCTTGCCGATTTGATGATAACTGCTGGAAGAGAAGTTGAAGAGCCAATTACTCGTCTAGCTCAGCTTGCCAGGGCAGTTGGAATTCATCTTGTTCTTGCTACACAACGACCTTCAGTGAATGTAATCACAGGTGTTATTAAAGCTAACTTCTCAGCAAGGATTGCTTATCAGGTTGCAACCAAGATTGATTCACGAACAATACTTGATATGAATGGTGCTGAACAACTATTGGGCAGAGGTGATATGCTGTTTCTTCCGACTGGTTCACCAAAGCCAATCAGAATTCAAAATGCTTTTATTTCAACTGAAGAGGTTGAGCGAATAACAAATTATATTTATTCTCAGCCGGCATTCTCGAAGCCTTATCAGTTGCCTTCACTTTATGATAAGAAGAAAAGTTCAATTTCTAATTCAGCTGATGATCTGGATGAACGATTTGAAGAAGCTGCGAGAATCATTGTACGATATCAGCAAGGTTCGGTCTCTTTTCTGCAAAGAAAACTTCAACTCGGATATTCGCGTGCTGCAAGAATCATGGATCAGCTTGAAGAAGCCGGAATTGTTGGTCCGAATGATGGAAGTAAAGCACGAACAATTTTAGTTGAAAATGAAGAACAGCTTGAAACAATTCTAAGATCTTTGTAGTCAAAACCACAAAAAGGAAAACGAATGAAAAACACACTTTTAATAGGTTTTATTTTACTGTTTAGCTTTTTTCTTTACGCACAATCAGATGCCAATTCAATTTTAAGAGAACTTCGTAATAAATTTAATTCGATAAATGATCTTACGGTTGATTATTCTCAGAAAGCCGGCGGCAAAATAATCCTGAATGGTAAAATTATTTTTAAGAAAGATAATAAGTACAGAGTCGAAAATAAAAATCAGATTGTTGGTAGTGATGGTGTAGCCGCATGGAATTATAACTCAACTCAAAAAAAATATATAATTACTAATTATGATAGCGAGAGCAATTCAATATATTCAATAAATTATCTTGTATATCAATTGCCGGACGAGTGTATTCTATCAGCACGAACTGAAGGTAATCTGAAGGTTCTTGAGCTTACACCAAAATCAACAAACCTTCAGTTTAAGAGAATTGAATTGTGGATAAATACAGATAATCTGATTCAGAAAATTGTACTTAGTGATTTGAACAATAACACTAATGAAATTTCACTGAGCAATTATAAATTAAATCAAAAAATTTCTGATTCCTTATTTTCATTCAATCCACCGGAAGGAACCAAAGTAATTGACCTCAGATAGATCCGAGAAAATATTATCGTTAAAAAGCATCGTTAATTATTTTTTATCTTTTCTGCTTGCAGGAGTTTTTCTTTATATAGCTTTTCACGATGTAAGTTTTAGTGAAGTTTTAAAAATTACCGGTGAAGCTAACATCTTCTGGATGATTATTTTCATAATTTTATTTTATCTCGGACATGTTCTTCGTGCCTACAGATGGAAATACATATTAAATTCTGTTAAACCTGATACAAAGTTTTCTCATCTTTTCGGTTCATTAATGATTGGATACGGAGTTAACTGTATTACTCCAAAACTTGGAGAAGTAACACGAGCAGTATTATTTGGAAAATGGGAAAGTCTTTCACGCTCATCAATGTTTGGAACAGTTATTCTAGAAAGAATTATTGATATAATTGCTCTCGCAGTTTCAGTCCTGATTGCGTTGATCATCTCTTCGGAAAATATACGTGGCAGCTTTCCTTGGTTGATGACCACTCTTTACATTACTTCCGCGCTTATAGTATTATTTATTTTGTTTCTTTATTTAATACTGAAGTACGAAGAGAAATTTTCTAAATGGGTTGTAACACTATTGAACCGTTTTTCTCATTCTCTTGCAGATAAAGTTGCTTACATTTTTTCAATGCTTACTCAGGGATTTTTTAGTTTGAAAGGAAGAAAAAATTATTACATTACATTTCTTCTATCGGCATTGATAATTATAGTTTATGCCGCTACTTCTTATGTTGGATTGCTGATGTTAAATATGCAACACATTCAACCTGTTACATTCACAATGGGCTGGGTTTTGATGAGTATCAGTTCAATAGGAGTAATTATTCCAACGCCTGGCAGTACTGGTTCATATCATACACTTGCAAAATCCACTTTAGTTTTATTATATGGATTTGGAGAGACAATTAGTGCTGCTTATGCTTTTTTAACTCACATTATATCTTATATTTTATTTATCTTGACTTCGTTAGTGATTTATTTTGTGTTCTACAAAAAAAGCGTTGAAATTACCGAACTATCCAAAAGTTCAACTGAGGAATTATGAATTTGAAAAATATTCTTTTTGCTCTCATAGTTTTATTATGTCAGATTTCTATCTCAGCCCAGCAAAACCAATTGCGTGTAAGTATGGGAATTGATTTCATAAATACTCCATCTCTGATCGATTATATAAATCAGAGTAATTTTGCTTCAGACGGAAGTCAATTACCAACATTTAATACTGCTGTTAATTTCTCAGGAGAGTATGGAAAACTTTTAAATGAAAATTTTCAGCTATCTATTGAATTGGCTTACTTACTTTATTCCTATAATGCAAGTAACATCAATGGAAGATATGATATTTCTTACGATTTAATTATGCCATCTTTGTTGGCATTTTATGTCGTAAGCGGCAAAGGTTACGACTTTAAATTTGGCGGTGGTGCCGGAATAAGATTTCTTTCAGTTGATGAAACACTGCCAGCATCAGCTCGATCCGATAATTATACTTCTACAGGTTTCGGTGCTATTATTCGTGCAGAAGGAAATACTTTGCTTGGTGGAAATGTTTATGCAAATGTTATAACTGATATTCGTTATGATATAAATGGTGAACCGAAAGGAAATCTGGGTAATCTTCGTAATAATGTTTTGAATGAAAATGTAAATTTCAATTCTCTTTCAGTCGGTATTAAACTGGGAGTTTCTTATTTCTTTTAGGAGGTTTTATTGAATTTTCTAGATGCAATTTTTCTTGGCTTAATTCAGGGATTAACAGAATTTTTACCAATTAGCTCAACGGGTCATTTAACATTAGCTGCCAGACTTCTTAATTTAATCTCAGAAGAACATCCGGAGCATTGGACAGCTTTTATGGCTGTAATTCAGTTGGGAACTATGCTTGCTGTACTGATTTATTTTTATAAAGATCTTTACGACATTACAAAAGATTTCATAAATGAAAACATAGTAACCCGAAAATCTTTTGCTGAGCAAAACCTGAATTCAAAATTAGGTTGGCTGATATTTTTCGGAACAATTCCGATTGTAATTATTGGATTACTTTTCAAAGAGCAGATTGAAGGAGCATTCACAAAAAACCTTTATGTGATTGCTTCAAGTTTAATAATTCTTGCAGTGCTTCTTTTTATTGCTGAAAAAACTTCTCGCTTCAAAAAAGATATAAATGAAGTTACAATCTTTGATTCAATTATGATTGGTATTGCTCAGACAATTTCTCTTATTCCTGGCTCTTCGAGATCCGGAACAACTATTACTGCAGGATTATTTTTAGGTCTTAAGCGCGATGTTGCTGCAAGATTTTCTTTTCTCTTAAGTGTTCCTGCAGTATTAGCAAGCGGTTTACTCCAGCTTTATGAAGCTATGAAATTCATTAATGCAGATATGATTTTGAATATTACAATTGCTACTATAGTCAGTGCAGTGAGTGGTTATCTGGCAATAGATTTTTTACTTAAATTTCTGAAAAAAAATTCTACAATGGTTTTTATAATCTATAGAATAATTTTAGGCGGTGTAATTCTTTTACTTATATCACAAAATTTTATTAAACCATAAGGAGGTCAAATGAAAAAAATATTATTTGCATTGTTCATTATCGTTTTAGCAAATCAGATTTTATTTCCACAACAAAAAAAGGATAAAAAGAAAATGGTTGATTCAATGACTGTTGCAATAATTCAGACGAATATGGGAACTATTGAATTAGAATTATTTGCTGATAAAACTCCAAAAACTGTTGAGAACTTTGTCGGACTTGCTAATAAAGGTTATTATAATGGTGTAATCTTCCACAGAGTAATTGATAATTTTATGATTCAAGGTGGCGATCCAACCGGAACAGGCAGAGGCGGACAAAGTTTGTGGGGTGGCAAATTTGAAGATGAATTTGTTCCTGAGCTTAAACATGATAGCGAAGGAATTCTTTCTATGGCTAATGCTGGTCCAAATACAAATGGCAGTCAGTTTTTTATTACACTCGTTCCAACTCCCTGGCTTGATGGCAGACATACTGTTTTTGGTAAAGTAATAAAAGGAATGGATGTTGTAAAAGCAATTGGTAAAGTTCCGAGAAACCAGCAGGACAGACCTTTAAAAGATGTTGTGATGGAAAAAGTAACTATTGAAAAGAGACCTAAACAGACTTCTAAAAAATAAATTTTGTAATCACACTTATTTTTATAAATGAAGCAGCAGGAATTTTTTTCATCGCGCTGGGCTTTGATTATTTCTGTTCTGGGAATTGCAGTTGGAACAGGAAATATCTGGAGATTCTCGCGAGTCGTTGCTCAGAATGGTGGCGGCTCATTCCTGATTCCCTGGGTTATTTTTCTTTTGCTTTGGTCTGTTCCTTTAATCATCGCTGAGTTCGCTATAGGGAAATATGCACGATTAGGACCAATTGGCGCATTCGGTAAAATTGCCGGTAAAAATTTTTCGTGGATGGGCGCTTTCATAGTTATGGTTGCAACAGGAATTATGTTTTATTATTCTGTTGTAACTGGCTGGTGTCTCCGATATTTTTTCTCTGCTGCTTCAGGTAATTTGATGAGTGTAGATAATCATCTTGATTATTGGAATAATTTTTCTTCGGGAAATCTTCCTTTACTTTTTCATTTTATTTCTATCTCGATTGTTGCTTACATTGTTTATCGCGGCATCACAAATGGAATTGAAAAATTTTCCAAAATACTTGTTCCAACTCTGCTTATAATTCTATTCGGATTATTTATTCGTGCAATTACGCTTCCCGGCGCTTTTGAAGGTATAAAATATTTCTTCACACCAGATATAAACATTATACTTGATTACAAAGTTTGGTTAAATGCTCTCACACAAAATGCATGGGACACAGGAGCTGGCTGGGGCTTGATAATGACTTATGCAATTTATATGAGACAAAAAGAAGATATTTCACTTAATGCTTCTTTAATTGCGTTTGGAAATAATAGTGTTTCTCTAATTGCCGGAATAACTATTTTCTCAACAGTATTTGCGCTAAGTTCTGTTGATGCAATGCAACAGATTTCACAAAGCGGACCAGCCAATACAGGATTAACTTTTATTTATCTTCCCAAATTATTCGGACAGTTATCTGAAAGCATTTTTATCAATTCAATTTTCGCTTCAGCATTTTTCCTCGCCTTGTTTTTTGCAGCTTTAACTTCTCTTATCTCAATGGTTGAACTTGCAACAAGAACATTAATTGATTTTGGTGTCGGCAGAAGAAAAGCAATCGTTTTTGTTTCTGTAATTTGTTTTTTGTTTGGCTTACCTTCTGCAATTAATATGAATGTCTTAATAAATCAGGATTGGGTTTGGGGTGTTGGACTGCTGGTTAGCGGTGCTTTTATTGCATTTGCAATTTTAAGATTTGGTGTTAATAATTTCAGAACAGAAGTTATAAATGGAATTGGAAGCGATGTTAAAATTGGAATTTGGTACAACGCAATTATTAAATATTTAATTCCTGTTCAGGTTATCATTCTTGTTAGTTGGTGGATGATTTCATCAGTCTCGTGGGATCCTGAATGGTGGAATCCATTTCATACTGAAAACGCTGGGACAGCTTTATTCCAATGGGGTTTGGTGATAATCATTTTCATAATCTTTAATAATTATATGTACAAAAAAACTGTTGAGAATAATAAATGAAAATCGAAACCATTCTCACTGCAGTTATTGTATTAAGTGTTGTCTGGGGAGGTTTGATTTATTTCATTCGAAAAGCTTTATTCTATGAAAAGAAAAAATCTGTAAATGGCTAAGACGAAATTTCCATCTGTTTTTGATATTCCTAAAGACATCAAGACCAATGGTCTCAAGCCAATCTATTACATCTTTGGCGAAGATACTTTTAGTTTTGATTATGCTAAAGAAGTACTTGATAAAGCTATCACTCCAAAACTCGCCTCTGAATTTGATAAAGAAACTTTTTACGGAAGTAAAACCAATTATGCAGATATTGTTTCAGCAGCTTCAACTTTTCCTTTTGGTGATGGCAAAAAATTTTTGATTGTTAAGAATGCTGAAAAACCGAAAGACAAAGACAAACTCGCTGATTACGCCAAATCACCTTCTGAGTTTACAGTATTACTTTTATTTCACGAAGGAACTATTACAAAGCCGGAATCGGAGCCATTTAAAACTCTGACTAAACTTGGTGAAATTTTTGAATCCAAAGAGATGAAAGGTGATGCATTAATCGAATGGGTAAAATCTTATGTTAAAGAAAATGATAAAACTATTTCAGATGAGAATGCTCAGTTGCTGATTGATATAGTTGGTGAAAATCGTTCACTCATAGAACTTCAGTTAGAAAAAATATTTCTTTTTCTTAATGATAAAAAAGATATTACTCTTGAAAGTATTCAGCAGTTAGCAACAGAGCTGAAGCAATTTAATATATTCGATTTAATAAATGCAGTTGGAAGGAAAGATAAAGCCAAAGCTTTAGAAATAGCTTTTAATCTTTATGATTCCGGAACAGAAATAATTCAGATAATTGCAATGTTGAATCGCTACTTTACTGCTCTTGCAAAAATCAATGAACTTACTGCGATGAAATTATCGGTTCAGGAAGCAGCGAGAATTGTCGGTACACATCAATATTACTACAAAGATTATCTCGATGCACGAAAAAGATATTCTGACAAAGAAATAACAAATGCTTTCCGTGCCTTATTTAATGCTGATCTCTCAATTAAAACTTCATCGTTAGATGAGAAAACTGTCATCACAATTTTAATCGCAGATATAATAGCTGACTGATTTCAATTTCAATTAAAACTGACAAATCGAAATAAATTCTGATCAATTCATCTCGTGAAAAATAAAATCAGCAACTTGGCGTGAAATGAATTTATAATTTTGAGAGCTTATAATTTTTGAAAGCAAAATAAATTTCTGTAACAGAAGTTTTAATAACAGTAGCAGTTGGTACAGCTAACAGCATTCCTAACAAACCAAATAACTGACTTCCCGCGATTATCAAAAGAATTATCACAATCGGATGCATGTCTACACTTTTTGAAAATACATAAGGTTGAACAAAGCCGTTATCAACTGTGTAAGTTATTGCAACAATTAGTAAAATCAGTGGGATTTGAGATAAATCACCTGTTTGAATGATCGAAATTATTGCAGCTGGAACTGCTCCAATTACAGGTCCAAAGTAGGGAATTAAATGTCCCAGTCCCGCAATTACACCAAGCGGAAGAGCATTTGGAATTCCGATAAAATAGAAACCAAAACCAATTACAACTCCAACAAAAGTAGCATCGAAAATCCAGCCGCGAACAAATCTTCCTAATTGAAGAGTGACTCTTTTCAAAATCCAATATGCAGGTTCAAAAAATTTATTTGGTGCAAGATGAATAAGTTCCCGTTTTATTTTATTACTATCCTTAAGTAAAAAGAATGTAATAAATGGAACAATAACAAGCACAGCAACAATCGAGACTACACCACTTACATAATCATACAAATGAGAAATCGTGTTAGTAAGCTGTGATGAGAAAAATTTCTGAATCCTGGCTGAAATTTCACCTTGTGAAAAGAAAGGGAAAACTC
>JAIMAZ010000380.1 GCA_023511695.1 Ignavibacterium sp. | reverse complement strand
GAATAAATTTTTGCGATATCTGTCGCTTTGTTTTTTTCGCTGCCGTATAGTTGTTCTGCCTGCCTTAAAAGAATTTCAGGTGATACACCATTTCGTTTGTACTCAGAAATTACATTTTTAATTCTTTCTAAAGTACCGTATGGAATCTCTTCTTTGTAATTAGAAAAATATTTTGGTTTAACTTTGTTAAATGCTCTGTTTAACAAAACAATTGCAGTTGCATCATCAAGCATGAAAAAATCATTTTCAATTGAAAGTTTGAACAGACTTAAACTCAGCGTAGAAAGTGTGTGTATATGAAGATTTGCTGTTACACCATCGGGTGAAATTCCTATCAATTCTCTTTTCAACGAGCGGACTTTTCTGTTTGTCGGAACAACAATAAGTGTTTCATTTAGTTTACCGCTCTTAATTTTTTCGTTAAGAATAAAATCAAGATCAATTTGCTTCAGATTTTTTTTTGAGAGAATCATTTTGTTTTTTCAAGTAATAAATTTCTGTAAGTGTTTCTTAACTCAGGATATTTTTTCAAATCGAGTAAATCAACAAGATAATTAAATCTTTTTTCTGCATCGCGAAGTCCGTTTACAACACGTGTTTCAAGCTCAAGAAAATATCCAAGCTTTTCAACTTTATCGAGGTGTATTCTTGTATTGTTAAAAAGGTAAAGCTCACGAACTTTTTTTACTTCAATAACTCTTTCTAAAAATTTGTCAAAAAATTTTTCAGCATCTTTTGAACTTATATCAAGCAGAAAATAATCAGACCATCTCTTTTTGGATTCTTCATTCCGCTCATAAAAAATCAGAGTTTGTTTACCATTTTCAATTCTTAGTTTCAGTAAACCTGAAGGAACTTTGTAGTAAATGTCTTTCTGACGAAGCACTTCACTGAGTTTAATTTTATTCTTGGAAAGAATACTTTTTATTTCGCTGTGAGAATCAAGTTTAACTTTTATTTCAAGATTTCTTGCCATTTGTTTTTTTGTAAATTTGTAAAAGCTCTCGTCCTTTTCTTGGTTTGATTGAGTTTATTTCACTTGTGGAAATAACAAGTTCAAGTTTCTCAGAAAATAAATTTGCAGCTTCCTCAACATCAACTGCGAATGGTGGTCCGCCAATTCTTTTTTCAATCGGAAATAAAATGATTGCAAATACTCCGTGAGGTTTTAGCAACTGATAAATTTTATCAGCATATTCTTTTCTCCTTGAAGGATCAATAGCACAATAAGTTACATAATCAAAAATAATTTCATAAGAATTAAGATGATTATCATTCAGACTGAAAAAATCTTCAACAATAAAATTTATCTTAACATTTTCTTTTTTAGCAAGCGACTGAGCAAACTGAATTGCAGTTTCAGAAAAATCCACAGCTGTAACATTAAAATTATTTTTAGCAGCAGCTATTGCATCGTAACCATAACCACAACCAGTAATAAGCATTTTACTTTTGTCAGCAAAGTATTCAGATTTTAACAAATCAATAAATGCCGGAGTAGGAGTTTTTAAATCCCACCCAACAGAATTGATTTTGTAGAGATTATCCCAAAATTCAGATTTATTAACTTCGTTCATAACAAAAAGAATATAAAATTATACATTGTTATTTTTGTTTAGATAAGTATTTTTCGAACAGTAATAAAAAGAAAATAATATGAAAAAAATATTTTTTATTTTCGGTTTAATATTAGTTATTCCTTTGACAAATTTAAACGCTCAGAGAATAGGAAAACTGGCTCCGGAAAAAGAACCTGAAATTTATCCAAATAATGCCTGGGGAATTGACATTATGTTTGGCGAATCCGGTTTTGGTCTTGGTACATTTTACAGATATCAAATTGCAGATAAGTGGACTGCTTTTGCGGATTTATCTTTTGCTGAAGCTAAAGATGACAGAGAAATTGAATACATAGATTACTTTGGACAGACTTTTGTCATCGGAAAAAAGAATCGTGTTTTTCAATTGCCTCTGGTATTTGGTCTTCAGTATAGATTGTTTAAAGGTGAGATTGCAGATAATTTAAGACCATATTTAAGTGCCGGTGCCGGTCCAACTCTCGTAATTACAACTCCTTATGAAGAAGAATTTTTCAGCGCTTTCGGAAATGCTCAATCTAAATTTGCTTTAGGTGGTTATGTTGGAATTGGTGCAAACTTCGGAATTGATAAATCAAGTTTGGTTGGATTAAGTGTCAGATATTTTCGTGTTCAGTTCTTTGATGATGGAGTTGAAAGTCTCTTCGGAAGATTCAAAGATAATCTAAGCGGATTTTTTATCGCTCTGAATTTGGGATTGATGTATTGATTGAATTAGTAAAAGTATTATTCAAAGTTCAGTTGCTGAAATTTTGAAATTAATCCTAAATAGTTTTCTTCAATAGTTTTTAACATAACAAAAATGGACATATCGAAGATTTACGAT
>JAIMAZ010000379.1 GCA_023511695.1 Ignavibacterium sp. | reverse complement strand
AGTTATACTCCATATCCGAATTCAAAAGCTGAAGTACTTTGGACTCCGAAACTTAAGGATGGAAGACATGTCCTGGAGGTATTGGCAAAAGATGCTTCAAATAATTTCTTCGATACGACTTCTTACAGGCAGATATTTTATGTTTATAACGACCCTGATCTTAGACAAGTTTATAATTACCCAAATCCATTCAAAGATGATACATACTTCACTTTTGAACTTAGAGGTGTAAATCCACCTGAAGAATTCAAAATAAAAGTATTTACAATTGCAGGAAGGCTAATAAGAGAGATTATTGTTCCTCCGTCATCTTTGCAAATTGGATTTAATAAAATTTACTGGGATGGTAAAGATCAGGATGGAGATGAAATAGCCAACGGTCTTTATTTTTATAAAATAATTTCGAAGCAAGGAGATGAGATTAAAACTGTAACTCAGAAACTTGCAAAAGTTAAATAACCATTAGCACAATTGAGGAATAATATATGTGTGGAATTGTTGGTTATATCGGCAAAAGAAATTCTGTGCCCATTCTTATCGAAGGATTAAAGAGACTTGAATATCGAGGATATGATTCTGCAGGGATTGGAATCCTCAATGGATCTAATTCTGTCATAATTAAAAATAAAGGAAAAGTTTCTCTACTTCAGGAAAAAGTTGAACAACTAAATCTTTATTCGACAATTGGAATTGGTCATACAAGATGGGCAACTCACGGAATACCTAACGAAATAAATGCACACCCGCATACTAATACTGATGGTTCATTATTCTTAATTCATAATGGAATAATTGAGAACTATCAGACATTGAAAAAAGGATTAATGAATTTAGGATATAAGTTCCGAAGTGAAACTGATTCGGAGGTACTTCCTCATCTAATAGATTCTTTTTTGAAAAAAGGGAATGACTTAGTTAAATCAGTTCAGCTTGCTTTGCAGGAAGTTGAGGGCACTTATGGAATTGCTATCATCTACACAAAAGAACCCGATAAAATTGTTGCAGCGCGTAAAGGTTCACCACTTATAGTTGGTCTTGGTCAGGATGAAAATTTTGTTGCTTCGGATGTATCAGCTGTTTTAGCTCATACCAAACAAGTTGTTTATCTGGAAGATGGGGAAGTGGCTGTAATAACTAAAAATGATTTCTGTGCAAAGACAATTTATGATGATGAAATACGAAAAGAAGTTCATGAAATCACAATGTCACTTGAAGAGATTGATAAAGGTGGTTATCCACATTTTATGCTTAAAGAAATTATGGAGCAGCCGGAATCTCTTCGAAACTCAATGCGTGGAAGAATTCTTTTAGATGAAGGTAATGCTAAATTAGGTGGACTTGCAGATGTTGCAGATCGTTTAGCTAATTCAAAGCGAATACTTATTTCAGCTTGCGGAACAAGTTGGCATGCCGGATTGGTTGGTGAATATATGTTCGAACAATTTACCAGAATTCCCACAGAAGTTGAATATGCATCTGAATTCAGATATCGAAATCCGATAGTTGGAAGTGAAGATACTGTATTCTTTATTTCTCAAAGTGGTGAAACTGCTGATACATTAGCAGCATTGCGCGAAGCAAAACTAAGAGGAGCTTTGGCTCTTGGAATTTGTAACGCTGTCGGTAGTTCAATTGCCAGAGAAAGTGATGCAGGTGTTTATACTCACGCAGGACCAGAAATAGGAGTTGCATCAACTAAAGCTTTTACATCTCAATTGGTGGTACTCGCACTAATTACTCTTTTAATCGGAAGAAAGAAAAACCTAAGCATTGAAGAAGGTAAACAAATTGCTAATGAGCTTTATCAAATCCCTGATAAGGTGGAAGAAATTCTAAAGCTTAATTCTGAAATTGAACTTATTGCTGAACAATTTAAAGATGCCAAAAATTTTCTGTATCTGGGAAGAGGTTATAATTTTCCTGTCGCACTCGAAGGCGCATTAAAACTCAAAGAAATTTCATATATACACGCTGAGGGATATCCTGCAGCAGAGATGAAACATGGTCCAATTGCACTTATTGATGAGGCTATGCCTGTTGTTTTTATTGCACCGAAAGATTCAACTTATGAAAAAATAAAAAGTAATATTCAGGAGGTTAAAGCGCGTGGTGGAAAAATTATAGCTGTTGCAAGTGAAAATGACAATGAGATTGATAGCCTTGTTGACTATTCAATTAAAATTCCTGATACAATTGAAATGTTAAGACCAATTCTGACAGTAATTCCACTTCAATTACTTGCTTATCATATTGCCGTTAAGAAAGGGTTGAATGTTGACCAGCCAAGAAATTTAGCCAAAAGTGTTACAGTTGAATGATTTTTTGTGATTAAAAGAAAAATCTATATTTTTGTGCGCCAAAATTTTTAAGGGCAGATAGCTCAGTCGGTAGAGCAAAGGACTGAAAATCCTTGTGTCGGCGGTTC
>JAIMAZ010000378.1 GCA_023511695.1 Ignavibacterium sp. | reverse complement strand
TCGTTTGTTGAGAAGGCAGAAGATAAATTTGATTTATTGATTCTTCCTGAAATGAGTTTAACTGGCTTCACAATGAAGTCAGAGCAATTTGCAGAAGGAATCGGTGGCGATACTTTCAGATTTTTTTCTGCATTAGCACAGGAAAAATCTTTTGATGTATTCGTTGGAATTATCGAACGGGGAAAACAAAAACCTTTCAACACACTTCTTCATATCAATTCAAAAGGGAAGTTGGTTAAGCTTTACCGAAAAGTTCATCCATTTTCATTTTCAAAAGAAAATATTCATTATAATGCCGGTTCAAAACCTGTTACGACAAAAATAAAAAAATACCTTATCGGACTTTCAATTTGCTATGATTTGCGTTTCCCTGAATTGTACAGAAAATATGCGAAGAAGAGAGCTCATCTTATTGTTGATATTGCTAATTGGCCTGATACCAGAATTGAACATTGGAGAACATTGTTAAAAGCCCGCGCAATTGAAAATCAGTGTTATGTGGCAGGAGTAAACAGAGTTGGTGACGATCCGAAGTTACATTACAATGGCTGCACGAGTTTTTACGATCCTATGGGCAATCTTTTAGCAGAAGTAGTTGAGGAAGAAAAATTAATTTTAGTTGAAATGAATAAAAATTATATCAACGAGATAAGAGAAAAATTACCTTTCCTCGATGATATGAAAATGATTTAACAGGAAAAATCCTATCAGAAAATAATTCCCATTAAGCGAATCGAACAATTCTCATTATTTTATTAGCATCATCTTTCTGATTGCAGAAAAATTTCCTACTGTTAGTTTGTATAAATAAATTCCGCTCGATAGCTCAGGTCTGGAGACCTGAGCTACGTTGAATTCTACTTTATATCTTCCGGCTTCACGATATTCATCAACTATTGTAGCTACTTCATTTCCAAGCATATCATAAATTTTTAATGTTTGATGACTGCCCACTGGAGACTGCCAACTGATAGTGGTGCTTGGATTGAACGGATTTCAGTAATTCTGATACAGAAAATATGAATCAGGAATTTCATCGGCAGTATCATCAACATCCAATACTTCAGTCAAAGGTCGTTTCCATACTGCAACCTAAATTCCACCATAATTTCCATTAGCCACATAAATATCATTATTATAAATCAATATTGATGTTACACGAGTAGCACCAAGATTATCATTCTTGTTGAAAAATGATTCTCCGTTATTTGCCGAAACATAAAATCCCAAATCGGTTCCGACGAAAACAAATTGATTGTATTTGTAAATGCATCTTACATAAACACCTTGCAAATAAAACGATTGATTCCAAGATTGACCGCCATCTGCTTAACGAAATAAATAGGCAGTTCCACCAGCGTAAAGAATATTATTAAGTTCAAGCAATGCGTTAATATCTCCCCCTAAACCACTGCTTTGTCATACTGGCTGCTATTGACTTTGAATTGAAATTGTGGAAAGCAAAACGAAGAGTACAATTGTGAGTAAATTTTTCATACAATATTTCTCCTTACTAGGTTGGAGAATCAATAATTAAATATGATAAAGAAAATTATTTTTTCTTCCCAAAATTAATAATTAAAATTATTCAAAAAGTATAAGCAGGTATATATAAAGTAAAAGATATAAAGGTTGGAGGAGTTTAGATATTGCTTTTAGTCTTAATCATAAGCAGATGAATTGTTACTCCAACGGCAATTGCAAGAAGAATCAGCTTTATGTAAAATTTATCCGTTAACAGAAAAGCTGATAATAAAATCATTGTCCATAAAAAAATTATATTAAAAACTTTTGCTCTGATAGATAAACCAGTTTTAACCTGATAATTTTTAATATACATTCCAAGCACTTTATGATTTCTTAACCATTCATTTGCCTTTGGAGAGCTCTTCACAAAGCACGCAGATGCGAGAATTAAAAAAATTGTAGTTGGAAGTACCGGAAGAAAAATTCCAATTACGCCAATTGCAACTAAAAGAATTCCACTAATCAGATAAAAATATCTGTAGAGTTTTGGCAATTCTAAATTTTTTACCTTTGTATTTTCTTCCATCAAGAACTCCAAATGAAAAAATACTTTGAAAAATTATGAGTAAAAGCTTAATCAAAATTCAGATATAAATATATCCCAAACATCTTCTTCCAAAATTTATAAAACAAATTGATAATATTTATATTCACATAAGAAAAATTTATTAACTAAACTTTTAACAAAGAGACTGTTTAATAAACTTTTACAAGTTATTTGTTACAAAAAATATTTATTAAACAGCTTCAAAAGAATGGAGTCAAAAAAATGTTCACAGTAAAAAAAAGAATTAATT
>JAIMAZ010000377.1 GCA_023511695.1 Ignavibacterium sp. | reverse complement strand
TAAATCTCTCACTAAGTCTAATGGAGCTAGTCGAAGGATGACAGTATATTGTAAAATCACACTTCGACATCCGTCAGCTGACGGATCAGTGTGACACTAAAAATTACTTTTGAGACAGCCTCTCTTTCTTTTTGCAACAAATTCGCTAAAGTTTGAAACGAAAACGACAAATGTCCCTTTGAATTTCTAATAGTTTTGCAAAAAAAATTCATAAATAATCCATATCAAAACAGAAAGTTAAAAATTATGAAACATTTTCTCGTAACTATTGGTTTTTGCACGATCTTGATTTCTCAACTCTTATCTCAAACAATTACTGAGTTACCCGTTAATGTATTTTATGCTTCTGCAGAAGTTTGGGGCGATTCTATTTATCTCTTCGGCGGAAGTTTTAATTATGCGGGCACTGAATTATATAAAAGAATTTACAAATTTAATGGTGTTTCATGGAGCTATTACGATACAATTCCCTTTAATCACGTGTGGGGACTTGAAACTGCAAGGAAAGGTGATAGTGTTTTTGTTTTTGGCGGCTGGTCTGGTGGAGCAGGGAAATTATATGTATATCGGTTGACTACCAAAACATGGACACAATTGGCACAAGGACCTGGAACATTTTCACAATATGGACATACACTTGAATATTTAGACGGGTCACTTTTTGCATTTTATAATGGTTATGCTGCAAAATATAATCCTTCATCAAATACTTGGACAAATCTTACAACAAACAATCATGCAGCAAGCTTTTCGGCATCAACAATTTATAATGGCGAGATTTATATTTCAGGTTGGTCAAATTCTCTATTCTTCAAATATAATCCATCAGCAAATCAATGGATACAATTACAGAGTTTACCTGAATTTTTGTCGGGTAGTGCACTTAGAGTGATTGATAATAAAATTTATTTAGTTGGTGGTTCTACTAGTTTTGGAGGAGGTTCATCGTTAAAAGTTTATGTTTATGATCCAGTAACGAATCAATGGTCACTTGATGTAAGATCAATAAGTTCAAAGCGTGCTTATATGGAAGATGTTTTATATAAAAATAAGTTTTACATTCTCGGTGGTATGGATGAAAGTTCTCAATCCGTTAAAATTGTAGAATATGTGATGGATCAAACAACAGATGCTGAAGCACAAAATATTGTCCCAACAAATTTTTCATTAGAACAAAACTATCCAAATCCATTTAACCCAAGTACAAAAATTCGGTACAGCATCCCGGATGCAGGGTCGGGGCTTGCCCAGACCGTTTTAAAAGTTTACGACATACTTGGAAACGAAGTAGCAACATTAGTTAATGAAGAAAAACCAGCCGGAGTTTATGAAGTTGAATTTTCCGTAGGTCAGCACTCCAGTGCTGACTTAGCAAGCGGCGTATATTTCTATCAACTTCGTGCAGGTTCATTTATTCAAACAAAAAAAATGATAGTTATAAAATAATTTCTTTAATCATAACATAAGGAGGTTCTAGTGTTCTTGAATAATTCTTTTAAAATCGTTTTCTTAATTCTTATTGGAGCTCTTGGTTCCATTTCCTGTTCCAAGAAGTCTGATAATCCGGTTGGTCCAACAGCCCCAACTACTGAGCTTAAAATTACACTTAATGGAGGCGGATTTAATAACCAACAAATTACTTTCAGCACTGGAATAGGAGGTTATGCAATAAATGAGGATATAACTTACGCACAGTTTCTGGCATCGCAAGGTGGCGATACATTGCTTTGTTATATCTCTTACTCTGGAAAACAAACAGGTAATCAGGCATGGGATTTAGCAAATACAGGAGTATTGCTATATGAATATGGTAATTCAGGCACAACTATTCTTACTCCTTCAAATGGAAGTACTAATATAACCTCTTACGGAAATGTTGGAAGTAATATAACCGGAACTTTTAACGGAACATTGCAAGATGCCAGCGCCCAAAATATTAGCGTAAGCGGTACATTTTCGGTTCTAAGATCTGCTGACATTCAAACTATTGGTGGCGAAAGTAAAATTAACTCTCAAAGACAGAATATTGAATAATTTTAATTTTCTGAGCTTTTATTATTCTGAATTATGATGTGACACAAAAACGCTAAACTTTGAAGCGAAAACGACAGACAGCAGTATGAAATTGGAATATTTTTGCATTTAATTTTCTATCAATTGGATCAAGAGGTATGCAATGAATAATAAAAAGTTCTCGTTAATCTTTACCGATTTAATGTTACTTATTCTTGGCTTTACATTTTTCTTCATTCTGCTTTCAATGATTTTAATTTGAATGAAGAATGAAAAAATATATCAGCAAGCATTGGTTCAAAATATTTTATCTGATACTGCTACTTGTAGCATTAATTCTTCTATAAGATTTTTCTTAAAAAGGAGTGAAAAAATTTATGAGGAGTAAAAATGTTAGTGTATATCCTGGAATAATTTTTCTATGAAAGATAC
>JAIMAZ010000376.1 GCA_023511695.1 Ignavibacterium sp. | reverse complement strand
TCAGTTTTGGAAATCTGTTTTGATGTTAAATCGAGTTTTGTTTCTTTGAAATTAGGTTTCATAGTTTTTCTCTTTAAGTCTTGAAACAATTGCACACGGATCGAACTGATTAAACTGATTGTCGCGGATTAATCTTTTTAAATTCGTTAGATCTATTCAATCCGTGTTCCATTATTTTATTCTTTTTAATAAACTACTTAAAATTAAATGTACATCTGCAGCAAGATAGATGAACTCATCCACGCCACTTGATTTGTGCTGTTCAATCTGGTCTTTTGGATATCCTGCAAGTACAACAATTTTTTTCGGTGATTTTGATTTAATGCCTTTAACTATTGCTGGAACGAGTTCAGGATAAGTATCATCAGTTGAGCATATGGTTATAATTTCAGCTTCTGATTCTAATGCTTTATTTACTGCTTCATCTGTATTTGCAAATCCACTTGACGGATAAATAACTTCAAATCCGCCGACTTCAAAAAATCCTCTTGAGAAATCTGCACGGACTTTATACTGTTTAAGCGGACCCATTATTGCTAAAAATACTCTTGGCTTATGTCCGGTTTTCTTTCTGTAATCTTCAGAAGCGAAGCGAAGTTCTTCAAATATTTCTGCTGCTCTGTGAATATTAAGTGGTTTAATTTTAATTTCATCTTTTCCGGTTGAACGAATTGAACTTGCAACTTCACCAATTGCAGCACCGTCAATGTAGGCTTCAATTGCAGTTTCAACTAAATCATAAGATTTTGTATCAGCAATAATCTGAAGTTTATCGAGTATGTTTTTATGCTTTTTATCATCACCACTTATTCTATACTTCTGAATATACTCAACTCGCTTTTTGTAAATATCATTATAGTCAGGTTGTTTTGGTTCAACGATTTCTTCTTTCGGATTTGCATACATATTTGTTCCGACCAAAACAGATTTTCTTTTTGCATAATCTTTTTTTCTTGCTTCAGCAATTTTTTCTACTTCGTTCTGAACAAATCCACTTTCAATTGCCTTAAGCATTCCGCCCATTTCATCAATCTGCTGAATTAGTTTCCATGAAGATTCTGCAAGTTGAGCAGTTAAATGTTCAACAAAGAATGAACCGGCAGCAGGATCTATTACCTGATCGAGATGAGATTCTTCTTTCAAAATTATCTGAGTGTTGCGGGCAATTCTTCGTGAAAAGTTATCTGGTATGTCAAAAACTTCATCAAATGGATTTGTAGTCAATGCATCAATTCCACCAACAACAGCAGAAAAAGCTTCAGTTGTGGTTCGCAGCATATTTACATAAGGATCAATAATTGTTTGATTGTATTGAGTAGTTTTTCCGTGTATATAAATTTTTCTGCTTTCTTCAGGAACATTATAAAGTTTAAGAATTTGATTCCATAAAATTTTTGCTGCTCTCAGCTTTGCAATTTCCATAAAATAAAATGAACTTATTCCAAAAGTAAATTTCATTCTCTTGACAACTTCTTCAATGGCCAGTCCACGATTGCTCATCTCTTCTAAATATTCAACAGCAGTAGCGAATACGAAAGCAAGTTCCTGAACAGCATTAGCACCTGCATTATTGTAATTCATTCCACTGATTCCAATTGTTCTGATTGGTGAGTTGGAACGAATCATCAATTGTGTTGCAAATTTTATTTCATCAAAAATCTGTTTGATTGAGTAGGGAAGAAAACCGTGGCGTAGAAGAAAATCATAAGGGTCAGAAGTAATGGAACCTTTAAGATTCATTAAGGTAATTCTTAATTCTCTTGTGAAAGCGGCAAAAAGAAGTGTAAAAGGCAAAGCTGAAAAACCAGCATTTATGTGAATCGGATATTCGGTTAAGTCAATGTTTTCAAAAAGCACTTGCATTTTTCTAATGCCAGAAATTGAAAGTCCGCCTTTGCCAACTTCACCTGGTTTTGATTGGTCGGCATCAATACCTAATTGAGTTGGCAGATCGAGATTGATGTTGATGCTGTTAAGTCCTCTTTGCAAATCATAACGAAGAGCTTCGTTTAATTCTTCAGGTAAAGCGTTAGAATATTCCTGAGCAATTTCCCAGATTGATGAGTGATAACCTGAAGCTTTAGCGCCACGGACAAAATTATCGAAACCAGGATAATTATTTAAGAAAGGAAGATCTTTTATATCATTAGAAGTATAAATTGGCCGAAGCTCAATTCCTTCATAAGTTTTGGTGAAAAGTTTTTTCTGAAAAGATTCACCTTTAAGTTCAGCTTCAACTTGTTTTTTCCATTCATCAAAGGTAGGAACAGGAAAATCTTTTTTTAGATTTGGTTTTTCTTCGAGCTTGAATTGATCAGACATAAACTCTCCAACTTGCTAAATTTTTCTAAACAAAATTACAAAAACAGGTTTAATAGTCAGCTAAGAAATTGGAGATAAAAATCCGAAGTAAGAAAATTTGTGACTAAGATAAATGTTAAATGTGAAATAAAAAGGAAAGGATATCCT
>JAIMAZ010000375.1 GCA_023511695.1 Ignavibacterium sp. | reverse complement strand
TGGGTTAGCCGCGATTTGCAGGCCAGGATCTCCGAAGATTTACAGATGCCGGTTGATTTGATCGATCTGGAAACAGCCCCAGCTTACTTGGGGCAATTGATTTTACAAACCGGACTGCTAATATTCTGTAAGGATGAAGGGCGAAGAATGGAAACAACTTTATCAAATTTCCGTAATTATTGGGATTTACCAGCGGAAGATTATTTTTATTGGGGGGTTGAAAATGGCCAGTGAAGAGAGTTTATCAGCGGGCGGGCGCGCGCGCAACCCCTATGTTTTATTTTTGGAAGATCGGGAAAAAAAACGGTGTCAAGATAATTTGAAATGGCGGGAAAAAGTTTGGGAGAGATTAATTCAGGCCATTCATTTAGTTACGTCCCAATATCCTTTGATTAGCAGAATTTTTTTATTCGGTTCCCTAATTGGCGAAGACTTTAATCCCGATTCCGATGTTGATTTATACATTGAAGGATTAAGCGCTGAAGATTACTTTGAAGTAAAACGCGTTTTAGAAGAAACACTTGATTTACAGGTAGATTTGTATACTCAAAGTGACCGGCGGCGGTTTGTGGATCGAATTATCCAAAGAGGAGTAAAGATTTATGAAAGAATAGAGGTCACTATTTGTTACGGTGTAAACTTTGGCTCAACCAAAAAGGATAGAAAATGATAGAAAAATGTTAGAAGGATTATCTAAAGAAAAACTGTTTGATCTATTTTTTTATCATATACGGAATTTATGGAGAGTTGACGGTTTATATTTTCTAGGCATCGAGGAAAAATTTGGAACGGAGTCCGCTACAGAAATCGATGCGAACTGTTGGAAAGTTATGGGTAAGCTTGAAGCTAGGGAGTTAAAGGAACTGTTAGATGTAAAAATAATTGACATACCTACGGTTTTATACATTTTACAAAATACAAGTTGGGCACTTTACCAGACAAAGAAAGAAATCGAAATTAAAGAAAATGAAGGGATCTTTCGAGTGGTTGAGTGCAGAACGCAACTTGCGAGATTGAATAAAGGCTTGCCAGAATTTCCATGCAAAAAAGTAAGATTTGGTTATCTGCAGAGTTTTGTTGAGACTTTAAATCCAAACTTTGAAGTGGTGTGCAGTATATGCCCTCCTGACCTACATCCGCAAAATCTTTGGTGTGAATGGATTTTTAAAAGAAAAGAGAGTTGAAAAGAATTTCAATCCCCATAATTTTTATGCATTCGCTTGGCAACCCAATTCGAGTTCCTTATATACCCATTTTCCTTTTTTCAATGAGGGAGACATCATGAACACTGTAGGTATTAACGTAGAATTATGGAAACAACTTTTCACGCTCTATAAACTTGCGGAGCTAGGTGCTCATAAAAGAGTAATAAAAGTCTCTACAGCGTTTCTCGCTGAGAAAATGAAAGCTTCCCAACAAACTGCTTCAAGACATCTAATTGCTCTTGAAAGAAAAGGCTGGATCACACGCAGAGTTACTCCAGACGGTTGCTTAATTAAAATCACAGACACAGGATTTGAAGAACTCAGCAAACTGCATTCAAATTTGTTACTTATTATGGAGACAAAATATCCTCCTAGCATAACATTAGAAGGTGAAGTCTTTTCCGGGCTTGGTGAAGGAGCCTATTACGTAACAAGAGATGGTTATCGAAAACAGTTTATAGAAAAACTTGGATTCGATCCTTACCCAGGGACTTTGAATGTTAAGCTTGTAACTGAGTATGATCTTAAGTCTCGTTCGGAGCTGGAAGCATATCCGGCTATAGAGCTTGAGGGTTTTCGGAATGAAAACAGGACGTATGGGCCAGTAAAGTGTTATCCCGCGGTAATAAACAATAAGGTTAAAGGCGCTGTGATTTTCGCTTTGAGAAGTCATTATGATTCTTCTGTGGTTGAAGTTATTGCGCCGAAGTTTTTGCGTAATCACCTCAAATTGAAGGATGGAAACAAGGTTAAGATAGAGGTTCTTATAAACCCTTAAGGATCAACTATAGTTGTTTTTAGACTTTTCTCGTGTACTTGCTATTAAGTATCCAAAGAGGAGTCCTACCACTAACCCGCCAAAGTGTGCTAGTATATTAATGCCTGGCGATAAACTAGTTGCGAGAAAGAAGAGGATTGCAAAGATGAGTGCAGTTATGACGGGTGCTTTTATTACCTTTCTCATGTAAATGATGACTGCTCCAAATAATCCAAAAATTGCGCCGGATGCACCTGCGGAAACTATTGATAATGAACCCAGCAATAACGTGAGTAAATTTCCTGTGAAACCTGAAAGCAAGTATATAGCGTAGTACTCTGTGGTTGTGAAAAGAGTTTCCGCTCTTATGCCGAATATAAGTAGAAATAACATGTTACTTAAGAGGTGCATGATGTTGACATGGATGAATATAGCGGTGAATAGTTGCCACCATGCACCATTTAAAACGCGAGAGTTATCCTGCCCGAGTAGACGTATAATTGTAATGTG
>JAIMAZ010000374.1 GCA_023511695.1 Ignavibacterium sp. | reverse complement strand
TTTGGCTGGCTTCCGATTATTGTTTATACAAAAATTAGATCAATTCCTGAATATTTTGAAAAAAGATTCAGCGTTCTGACAAGATTTCTCGCAACAGTACTTCTTCTTTTTTATATGATTGGATATGTTGGAATTGGATTTTTGACTATGGGAAAAGCCATTCTGCCATTGCTTCCACCTGAATTTACTTTATTCGGAATGCACTTCGAAATTACTTTAATGGGACTAATTGTGGTAATCGCTTTAATCGTTGGAATTTACATTACTTATGGTGGACAAACAGCTGTTATATTTACAGATCTTGCTCAAGGTTTTATATTAATTTTTTCAGGTATGTTAGTTTTCGTATTAGGTCTGGATTATTTAGGTGGATTTAAAGTTTTCTGGGATTTATTACCAACAGAATGGAAACTTCCTTTAGCTCATTTTAATCATCCACCAGGATTCAATTTTGTCGGAATATTCTGGCAGGACGGCGTAGCCGGTTCAGTTGGATTTTTATTTATGAATATGGGATTGGTAATGAGGTTCATGGCTTGTAAAAGTGTTGATGAAGGAAGAAAAGCTGCTACATTTAATATTCTATTTATGCTTCCTATTTCTGCGATTGTAGTTGGCAACGCTGGTTGGATTGGAAAGGCGATTTCTGTTGCTGATCCATCAGTAATTCCTCCCAGTACAAATCCTGATTCAATTTTTGTTGTGGTTGCAAATGTTATTTCACATCCGGGCGTTTTTGGATTCATTATGGCTGCACTTACGGCTGCTTTAATGTCAACTGTTGACACGCTATTGAATGCTACTGCAGCGGTTTACATTAATGACATTCACAGACCAGTAAAAAAATGGCTGACAGAAAAAATTCAGACTTGGGAAGAAGAAGATAAACAGGAGTTATTATCGGCCCGGATTGCAACTGCAATATTCACTTTTCTTGGTGTACTTACGGTAATTCCTTTCAGTAAGTTTCCAACTGTTTATGAAGCACACGGTTATTTTCACTCAACTTTAACTCCGCCTTTAGTTACTGCAATATTCTTGGGTGTTTTCTGGAAACGCTACACAAACGCAGCAGTAATTGGTACATTAGTAGGTGGAGTAGCTTTGATGATAATGGGTATGTATTATCCGAGACCTTTGATTGAAATTTTCTCACACGGAACTGCTTACGAACCTAACCATCCATACACATACATTGGCGCTTTATATAATTTATTTGTCTGTGCAATGTTTGCTGTTCTTACAACTCTTACAACTAAACAACAATTACAAATTGTTGAAAAAATTAAAAGCAATCCAAATCATAAGTTGATTATGATTGGTTTCGTAATAGCTTCGATTATCATTTTCTTGCTTATTGCATTCAATGTTTTATCACTTCTAATACTTTTTATTCTCACATTCATAATGGTTGCTATGGTTGTTATTGCTGCTAATTACTTTATTAAGTATGATGAAGCAGAAAAAACCGATGGGCTTACTGCCTGGTCAATCAGGAAAGCGAAAGAATACTTCAAAGGAAGCAAGTTAAATGAGCGCGAAGGTGAAAAAGTAAAAGTGCATTGGAAGTTAAAAGACGATAAAGATAATACAATTCATTTTTCTAAAAATGATATGAAACGAATGGCAGCCGAAGTCGGTGACCTTGTGTATATCTCTGATGCAAGAAGGTATTTAGGAGGTTTAAAATCTGTTCATACTATTTATGGTGAACCACACGATGAAGAAGGAATTGTTTATATTAC
Source organism: Ignavibacterium sp. (assembly GCA_023511695.1). GTDB lineage: Bacteria > Bacteroidota > Ignavibacteria > Ignavibacteriales > Ignavibacteriaceae > Ignavibacterium. The sequence continues at coordinate 770 of JAIMAZ010000374.1, read as the reverse complement.
TTCAGAACATTTGGCTCAAGGTCAGTTTGTAAAAGGCAAATTGCTGATTGCAGAAAAAGAAATGTAGTTACATTAAAAGCGGAAATAAATTATGATTATTGACCATATTGAAAACAGAAATCTTTACTCAAACTTAAATTCTGATATAAAAAAGACACTTGATTATCTCTATGAAACTGATTTCAGCAAAATTGAAGCCGGCAAATATGAAATTGATGGCAACAATATATTTGCATTAGTGAGCGAGTATAAAACAAAAGATTTATCTCAGGGTAAACCGGAATCACATAAAAACTATATCGATGTTCAGTTTTTATTTTCGGGCAAGGAATTTATTGGTTATGCTCCTTTAGTAAATCAAAAAATTGTTGAACCATATAACGAAGCAAATGATATAACTTTTTACGATTGTGAGCAATCACTTTGTCTTATTGATCAAAAAATGTTTGCTATCTTTTTCCCTACTGATATTCATATGCCGGGAATAAGAGTCACAAATCCTACCTTAGTTAAGAAAGTTGTTGTAAAGGTAAAAGTCAGATAACATCAAAAAGGTTGATACATAGATGTTCAAAATATATTTTTGCAAAGAAAATTTAATTAATCATTAAGGAGATTTATGGGAAAAGGAGACAGAAGAACAAAGCGTGGTAAAATTTTTCAGGGAACAACCGGAAAGTACAGACCAAAGAAAAAGAAAAAATCAAATAAACCCGCTAACACTGAAAACAAATAATTTTCACTAATAAAAATGGCTGCAAAGTTTAAAC
>JAIMAZ010000373.1 GCA_023511695.1 Ignavibacterium sp. | reverse complement strand
GTTCTATTGTACGTAATTTATCTTTATAAAAATTATTAATGTTAATTCTGCCAATGTCTAATTTTGCATCAGTGTTTCCTTCCCACCTTCTGCACAGATAAAGTGAATGATATATCCTTCCTATTTTATAATCACGACTAATTGCTAATCCTACTGCATAATCTTCACCGTAACTTACATTAGGAATTTTTATCTCTCTTAATTTAGGAGTATAAAATGCTCGTGGTGCACCTAGTCCGTTTATTCGCAGTGCATTGTTTGCACCATTTTCATGTGTCCATTCTTTGTGATCAATTAAACCTGGAGGCAATTCGTTTAGATTAAAATCTGTAATCTGATACGATCCGATTACCATTGCACATTTTTCTTTATAAAAAGTATCAACAATAGTTTGAAGTGTGTTTTCATCTTTATAAATATCATCGCTATCCAATTGACAGGCAAATCTTCCGCACTTTGAATGATGAACTGCTTCATTCCAGCATCCGCCAATTCCTAAATCCTTTCTGTCAGGAATGATATGAATTATTCTATTATCATCTTTAGCATTTTGTTGAATCACTTCAGTAGTGCCGTCAGTTGAATGATTATCAACAATTATGAGATTAAACCTAAAATTAGTTTTCTGACTTAACACAGATTTAATTGCATCACCAATTGTTCTTACACGATTGCGAACCGGAATTATAACACTTGCTTCAAACTCAAATTCATTGTTGTCTTTAAATTCTATTCTTTTCTGTTCTGGTTTTATGTAAGCACCAACTTCTTTCAGATGTTCAGTGCAAGCTGATTCCATCTCAATCTGAACTTGTCTATTTTTCGGATCAACATAACTGAAATGCTTATCCTCAGTTCCGATTTGTTCTTTCTTTTCAACAGTGTAGAGAAATTCCTGAATATGAAATAATGGATAACTTTGTGAAATCTTCAATCGCAAATCATACAAACCTGCAAACCTGAAATTAGTTTTCATTTTATGTATTGCATTTTTAAGTGCTTGTGCATTAATAAATAATAATTCACCAAAATCAAAATCATCTCTCAAACTGCCCTCCTGATAATCTATAACCGGATGAGGATACAAAGCTCCGTTTTCAGATTCATAAAAATCTGAATATACTATTCCTGCATTTGTATTCTCAGCAACCTGCAAAAACCTATCGAGCATGAACTGACCGGGCAGAATTGATTTATCACTTAAAAGAAGTAAGAGATAGTCAGTATTAATTTCATCAGAAAATTTTTTAATAGTATCAGTCGATTGAAAAGCTGTAATCTGAATTATTTTATCTGCGTTAAGTTTATCAGTGTCATTACCAAGCAATATAATCTGTTCAACTAATGAATTGTCTCTTAATCTGCTGATAGTAATTTTATTTGCTTCGGAGCTGCCTTTGGGAAGGACTATTGTAATTTTCTTTTTCATTATTATCCTGTGGATTTTTCATTCAAAAAATAAAAATAGATTTGATAAAAGAATATAATGTTTGTTTAAAAAATTTTTAATATTTTAAGTCGTTAGATTAAGGATAAACCAACATTCATTAGTAAATAACAATTAAACATTAAAGGCACTCCGATGAAATTAAAATTCTTATTGATGTTTCTTTTACTCCTTTGGATAAGTATTTCTGCCCAATCTCAGCCAATAAAAATTGCCGGCACAACAGAAGATATTTGTATGAATCCAACTATATCTCCAAATGGTGAATTAGTTGCATTCACAAAAGCTGGTTATAAAGGCATCTGGCTATTCAAATTTTCAGATAATTCTATCAAACAAATTACCGATGAAGTTGCTGCCGGATATGCAATGCAATGGTCACCTGATTCAAAATTTATTTTGAGCAGACCGGCTTATTATGATGGACCAATTCGCTACAATGCTGTAAAGATTTATAATGCAGAAACTTCTGAAGCAATTCAATTAAGTGAATACCGAACTAAAATGCCATCACTTCCCCGTTGGGCTGATTATAATGAAAAAGCTTTTGTCATTACCAACAATCAGATTGAAAACTTTGCAACAGGTTTAAGTGCAACTACAGAACAAAAACAAAACGCTTCAAAAGTTTTAGCTTATATCACTAATGATGATAAAATCGGAATTACAGATTTAAGTACAAATGCTGTAAAAATTTTTGAGCCGATTGCCGGGAAGAAATGTATGAATCTATCACTATCACCTGATAATCAAAGAGTAGTATTTGAAATTTATGGTGGCAATCTTTATTCTATGAAAACTGATGGAACTGAATTAACAGATTTAGGAAAAGGATACAGAGCTAAATGGATGGCTGATTCACAACATATAATTTATATGATTACTGAAGATGATGGACATCAGTTTACTTCTTCCGACATTTACATAATAAAATTTGATGGCACTGAAAAACAAAACATTACCAATACACAGGATAAAATTGAATTATCGCCTTCAGCTTCATTAGTAAATAACAAAATTGTCTTTGAAGTTTTTGATGAAGGTGCAATTTATTTTATGAATCTTGATTAGGAGTTT
>JAIMAZ010000372.1 GCA_023511695.1 Ignavibacterium sp. | reverse complement strand
CTCACCTTGAAGCCAACCTTCAGCAAATGGTTCGTAGCTTACAGATTCATTTCCGTTTAATCTGACCAAAGTAACTCTGTAACCAATTTTCTTTGAACGATTCCACGAACCATGTTCTGCAATAAAAATCTGATTTCGATATTCAGCAGGGAACATTTCGCCCGTATAAAATTCCATTCCAAGCGCAGCAACATGAGGACCAAGTTCCTGAACTGGTTTTGTATAAAGTGAAGTGTCTGCCTGTGAACCAAATTCGGGATCGAGAATATTTTTTCCGTGAAGAAACGGATAACCAAAATGTAATCCTTTTACAGGAGCGTGATTAAGTTCATCTGGTGGGATATCATCTCCGAGCATATCTCTTCCATTATCAGTAAACCACAATTCGTTTGTGATTGGATGCCAATCAAATCCAACAGTATTTCGTATTCCGTGAGCAAATATTTCTAATTCACTTCCATCGGCATTCATTCTCATTATTGATGCGAAACGTGGGTCTTCGCTTAAACATATATTGCAAGGTGCTCCGATAGGAATATATAACTTTCCATCTGGTCCGAATTTTATGAACTTCCAACCATGACTTTTTTCAGTAGGAAAATCATCTCTGATAACAATGTACGATGGATTACTTCTAAGGTTTTTTTCTATTTGAGGAAATTTTATGATTCTGCTCACTTCAGCTACATAAAGATCTCCATAATTAATTGCTATACCATTTGGCATATTTAGTCCTGTTGCAATAGTAATTACTTCATCAACTTTATAATCTTTATTGTTATCAATCAGTGCATAAACATTTCCTGCAGTTCTTGTACTAACGAACAATATTCCGCTTTCACTCAATGCCATTGATCTGGCGTTAGGAATATTCTCTGCGTAAATACTTATCTTAAATCCTGAAGGAAGTTTTATTTGTGGGTTTGAGGATTCATCTTTTGAAGTGCAGCCAAAATTATATATCAAAAGAGAAATCAAAATAATTTTTTGCAGATGAATTCTGTTCATAAAAAAATTCCGTTTGTTATTCGTTACTTAAAAATAGATATTGAAAAAAGATGTATCAAAGGGAAAAAATGATAATTGAAAATATTTTGTCATTCTTTAATCTCTGATGATTTGAGCATAACAAATTATTATATTTCAACAAGAAAATATCAGGTTGTTGTATGAGTGAACTAGAAAAATATTTTTCTCATTACAGAAAAAATATTGTTGGTTTTGATGCTACTTTTGTTTCGCCTTACGGTGAGCAGAAGCTAATTTATGCTGATTGGATTGCAAGCGGAAGATTATACAGGCCAATTGAGGAAAAGCTTCTGAATACTTTCGGACCAATGGTTGGTAATACTCACTCTGAAGCAAGTGAAACCGGAACTTTAATGACTTTATCCTACCGCGAAGCTCATAAAATTATTAAGAAACATTGCAATGCCGGACCAGATGATGTGATAATTACTGCTGGTTCTGGTATGACGGCTATGGTTCGTAAGTTTCAGAGAATTTTAGGTTTGATTGTTCCCGAACAATTGAGTGATTACTTAAAACTTCCCGAAGAACTTCGTCCAGTTGTGTTCATTACTCATATGGAACATCATTCAAATCACACAAGCTGGCTTGAAACAATTGCTGATGTTGTAATTATTCAGCCGGATGAAAATGGACTTGTAAATGTTCCTGATCTTGAAATTCAGTTGAACAAATACAAAAACAGAAAATTAAAAATCGGCGCATTCACTGCTGCTTCAAATGTAACAGGAATTGAACCTCCTTATTACGAACTTGCAAAAATCATGCATCGAAAGGGTGGTTTTTGTTTTGTCGATTATGCTTGTGCTGCACCTTATGTGAAAATTGATATGCATCCGGAAGATCCTGAATCTAAGCTTGATGCAATTTTCTTTTCACCGCATAAATTTCTCGGCGGACCAGGGACATCCGGCGTCTTAATTTTTGATTCGAAACTTTACAAAAATAAAGTGCCTGATCTTCCGGGTGGTGGAACTGTTGAATGGACAAATCCCTGGGGACAACATAAGTTCAGTTCTAATATTGAAATCAGAGAAGACGGCGGAACGCCTGCATTTCTTCAAACAATTAAAGCTGCACTTGCAATTAAGCTAAAAGAAGAAATGGGAGTTGAAAATATTCGCGCCCGAGAAGATGAACTTGTTAAAATAGCTTTCAATGGACTGAGGAAAATTCCCAATCTTCATATTCTTGCAGATAACATAGAACATCGTCTTGGCGCAATTTCTTTTTATGTAGATGATATTCATTACAATTTAATTGTCAAATTATTAAACGACAGATTTGGAATTCAGGTTCGTGGTGGTTGCTCCTGTGCAGGCACTTATGGACATTATCTTTTGCATGTTGATCCGAATCGTTCAGAAAGAATCACAAAAAAAATTGACGAAGGTGATTTGAGTGAAAAGCCCGGCTGGGTAAGACTCTCACTTCATCCAACAATGACAGACGAAGAACTTCTTTACATTATTGATGCGATTGACCAGATTGTTCTGAAC
>JAIMAZ010000038.1 GCA_023511695.1 Ignavibacterium sp. | reverse complement strand
GAAGACGGCATACTATATTACTACGCGTCTCGTTGGCTCTTAGATGTGTATAAGACACATAAAGAAAAGAAATTATTTCATCAATGAAATCCAAACTGAACGGAAAGCCATTAGTAAAAGTAATACTCCATTCACTTGCATTTGGAACATTAAAACCATTCATACCTGCTTCAGATGAACAGGCAATAACAAAAGCACAGATGGAAATGACTCTTGATGTTATGGCGCACTCATTGGTTTACTGGACACAGGATGTTTTTATAAATGGATTGCTTGCAGCATCATCAAGAATATTTGCAATGACAAGTTCCGGAAGCCACACATCAATTCCATATTATGGTGCAGTCTCAGCAGCCAAAGCTGCACTTGAATCTCACTGCAGACAATTAGCTGTTGAGCTCGGTCCAACTGGTGCAGCAGTTAATGCAATAATGGCTGGCGTTACTGATACACCTGCACTAAGAAAAATTCCCGGCAACAGAGAAATGATTGAAATTGCAATGAGAAAAAATCCGCACGGCAGATTAACTCAACCTGAGGATATTGCAAAAGTAATTTCTCTTTTATGTAAAGATGGCGGCGAATGGATTTCTGGCAGCGTAATTCATGCCGATGGCGGCGAAGATATTGTAAACTTTGTTGGACAAGGAAAACCTATTGATTTCTAAAACAATTATCGAAGGAAACTTTTATGAAACCAATTGAAATTACAGATCAAAATTTTGAACAGGAAGTCTTAAAATCAGATAAACCAGTACTTGTAGATTTCTGGGCTGTCTGGTGTGGTCCCTGCAAAATGATTGCTCCAATTGTTGAACAGCTTGCTGCTGAATTTGATGGAAAATTAAAAGTTGGTAAACTTGATGTTGATAATAATCAGCAGTCTGCTATTAAGTATGGAGTAAGAAGCATTCCAACATTACTTCTCTTTAAAGATGGAAAAGTTGTTGATACAATTATTGGTTCTGTTCCCAAACCAATGATTGTAAGTAAAATTGAACCTCTGTTAAAAACTGCATAAACTACTTAATGAAAAAAATTCTTATTTCTGATTCTGTAAACCAAAGAAGCATTGAAATATTAGAATCAGCAGGATACTCTGTTACTTACAAAACAGATTTTTCCCGCGACGAACTTTTAAATACTATTTCTGATTATCATGCTTTAATTGTTCGCAGTGCCACAAAAGTTGATAGCGAATTGATTGAAAGAATGAATTTGATGGAAGTCATTGGCAGAGCTGGTGCCGGCGTTGATAATATTGATTTGAATGCAGCTTCAAAAAAAGGTATTCTTGTAATGAATACTCCGGGTGGAAATACAATCTCCACTGCCGAACACACAATGGCAATGATTTTATCTTTGTGCAGAAACATTCCTCAGGCAAATTACTCGCTTCAACAAGGCAAATGGGACAGAAAAAGATTTAGCGGAACTGAATTACGCGGTAAAACTATTGCAATACTTGGTTTAGGGAAAATTGGAAGGGAAGTAGCTAAACGGGCAAAATCTTTCGGAATGAATCTTATTGGTTTTGATCCATTAATATCTGAAGAAGCTGCGATTGAAATCGGAGTAAAACTTTTCAAGCTCGAAGAAATCTGGAGTTTAGCAGATATTATTACTGTTCATGTTCCATTTAATTCTGAAACAAAAAATCTTATAAATAAAGATGTTCTTCAGAAATGTAAAAAAGGAGTTAAGCTCATCAATTGTGCAAGAGGTGGAATCATAAATGAAAGAGATTTATTCGAAGCTTTAGAAAATGGAATTGTATCGGGAGCTGCTATTGATGTTTATGAAACTGAACCACCCGATTTTTCTAATCCATTATTCAAACATCCAAAAGTAGTATGTACACCGCATCTTGGCGCATCAACAGAAGAAGCACAGGAACTTGTTGCAATTCAAATTGCTGAACAGATTGTAGATTATTTCAAATCCGGAAAAATTTCAGGTGCTGTAAATCTTTCAGCTTTCACCGAAGAACTTCCGGAAGAAATAAAAATGTTTTTTAATCTTAGTGAAAAACTTGGTGTCTTCTCAGCACAACTGCTGAATGAAAGATTAAAGCAAATTACAATTGAACTAAGTGGTGAAAGTCTTCACAAATTTGCAAAAGAGTTGTCGCTTGCATTTGCAAAAGGATTTCTATCAAGAAAAATGAATGAAGCTGTAAACTATGTTAATGCTCCACTGATTCTCAAAGAACATAAAATTTCGCTAAATGAAAAATTATCTTCAGAAGATTCAACTTTCAGAAATCTGATTACAGTTGAAATGGTAACTGAAAATGAAAATAAAAAAATTTCAGGAACAGTCTTTGGGAAAAATGAATTGAGAATTGTTAAAATTAATGACTATCTTGTAGAGGTGAAACCTGAAGGTAATCTTTTAGTCTATAAAAATATTGATAAACCTGGAATGCTTGCATCGGTAGGAAAAATTTTAGCTGAGAAAAATATTAATATTGCTGGATTATCATTAGGAAGAATTACTCAGGGTAAAGATGCTCTTACAATCATAAGTACTGATGACGCTATCTCTACTGAAGAGTTAAACAGAATAAAAGAACTTGGTGGAATAAAGGAAATTAATTTTGTGCAGATTTAATTTTAAGGAAAAATTGATTGCTTGACATTTTCTCAAAAAAGAACTATCTCGGAATCAGAAATAAAAAATGTTTGAAAAACTTGACTAAAATCACAGGTTGTTATATTTTTCCAATAGTTCGCTTTGAAATTTTAACAAAAATTTAACAGTTGATTAATTAACTAACCAATATCAAATCATAAATAAAAGGAGACCGCAATGGTTAAAAATCTTCTTACTATTCTCCTCGTGTCATTTTTAATGACATCTTTCATCCAAGCTCAGAATGCATCTGTAAAGATTCATTCAAAACAGCTTGTTGATGACAAGGCAAATGTTACTTATGTTCAGGAAAACATACCTTCACCAGGAATTATTAACGGTGAATCAATTGGTGTTACAACAAATTATGATTATTTCAGTAACTCGGTTATTAGAGATCAGATTGTTTATGATGAAGCAAATGATGTAGTTCACTGCTTCAACATGGTTCGTCCATGGCAGGGTGCTGCTACCAGACATGCTGCTCATTCATATAAATCTGGTGGACAATGGATCAATCAAACAGTAAGTAATGGTCCAGGCGGTTGGCCTCACATTGATTTAGGTCTTACTGGTGATTTGGCTGGAACCGTTGGAATGGTTTGGCATACACCATGCCGTCTTTCAATTTGGGATGGCTCTACTGGTTACATTACTGCTCAATTTGATCCCTCATTAGATCCTTCAGTTCAGATGGCTGGCTCAACTATTTGGTTAGGAACTTCAGGAGGCAGAGCTGTATTCCAATTTTATAAGTCAACAGATTTCGGTGTTTCATTTACAAATTGGGATAGTATAAGTGCCTTTTCTCCATCTCCAATTTGGTGGGTTGAAAATGGTGGTGTTGAAGTTGGTATGTCAAAGTCAAAGAATGAACAATATCTTGCTTATTTTGGCACTAACGCTGGTATTACTGGTGGTGGAGCACATGTTTACAATGGTGTACCTGAAACTCAAGCAGATAATTTCTGGGCTATCTCAACTACAGATGGTGGCGCTACCTGGACTGGTAAAATGATTGCCCCTGATGGTAAGTTTGATTTAGTTTCTAATTATCACACTGCTAACTATGCACCATTATTCGAAAACTTCGGTCAGGTTGATGTAGCATTAGATAATAACGGTGTTACGCACGCAGTTGCTAATGGTTATGGATTAGTATTTAATGCAACACGAGACACTGCAATAGGAAATAGCTTCCCTGTTCTTTACTGGAATTCCACTACTAATACCTGGAAATCTATTTCTAGCCAAGCAATTGATACTATACAAGCTATTGGCGATTACTATCCTACAAACAGTATCGGACAAGCATATCCATCAGTTTCAGTTAGTGATGATGGACAAGTTATTTATGTTATGTGGACTGGTCCACAGTTGAATGCTCAAGGTGAGTTGGATACAGCCGATAACGGTGCAGGAACAACCTACTACTGGAGAGATTTATATCATGCATTTTCAACTGATGGTGGAAATACTTGGAATTATGGTGGAACTTTCCCTGGCATGAGCAACACCTTATCAGAGGTATTTGGTCACGCTGCTCAACACTTACAGCAGGTAAATCCAACAACTTACAGAGCACACATAATTTACTTGGCTGACAGAACCACTGGTGTTGGACCATTTGATAGCCAGTTAACTGATAATGATTTAATTTATACAACTTTTGATATTACTGTTACTTCAGCTGATCCGACTCCGGTTGCAAGCACATTCGAACTTGCTCAGAACTATCCAAATCCATTTAACCCGAGCACAAACATTAAATACTCTATTGCTGAAAGAAGCAATGTAACAATTAAAGTTTATGATATGCTCGGTAGCGAAGTTGCAACTTTAGTTAACCAGGTTCAGGATGCAGGAACCCACAATGTTGTATTCAACGCTTCAAATCTTGCTTCCGGAATGTATGTTTACACAATTACTGCAGGCAATTTCACTGCATCAAAGAAAATGATGTTATTGAAGTAATTGCAGAGTTGAAATAATGTTCTTTTAATAAAAGCGGGTGGCACAATCCTACTGATAATAGGTTTGACCATCCGCTTTTGATTTTTTGGAATTTTAATTTTTACCTTAACTAATAACAATATATGGTGGAGAAGAGATGAAACGAATTTTTACCGTACTAATTGGTACGCTCCTTCTCAGCTTTTCAATTTATGCACAATCAGGTGTTGGAAAGCTAAGCGGTAAAGTAATTGACGCAGTTACAAAGGAACCGCTGGTCGGAGCTAATATTGTAATTCTTAATACTGATTGGGGCGCCGCAACTAATGTTGAAGGCGAGTATTTCGTTCTTAATATTCCTCCCGGAAATTATGATGTCAGATTCAGTTATGTAGGCTATGCACCAAAAACAGTTCAGAATGTCAGAATTGTTGCAGGTGTAACCTATGAACTGAATGTAGAACTCAGTACAGATTTTACTCTTCCTGAGATTGTTGTTCAGGACAAAAAGTTCTTTGAAGAAAAAGCTACAAACACAAAGAAAATAATTGACTCAGACCAAATTAATCGTCTACCCGTTAAAGGTGTTGAGCGGCTTGCATCTTTACAATCTGGTGTAGTAATGGCTGAAGGTAGTGGTGGTTCTGATGGAAATGCAACATTAAATGTTCGTGGTGGCCGTGGTGGTGAAGTTCTCTATATAGTAGATGGTATTCCTCAGAATGATGTTTTCACCGGTGCAAACTACTCTCAGGTAAGTAATGCTGCAATTGAACAAATTGCTTTCGAAATCGGTGGATACGAAGCAAAGTACGGACAAGCTCAGTCAGGTATTGTTAATGTTACTACAAAAACCGGTTCAGCAACTTATTCATTATATGCAGATGTTCTGACATCTTCTTATACAGACAATTACGGATATAACTTATATACAGGAACCTTAGGAGGACCAATTATTCCCGGTAACCCAAAGCAAACTTTCTTCTTATCTTTTGAAAGAGGTTGGTTTAAGGACGCAGATCCAAGAGCTATTAATTATGAATTTCCTTCAATAAACAAATCTTATGACTTTATTCCTGAAAATGATGCAGGCGTTTACAGAATTACTGCAAGAACAAGCCATGGTTTTGGTGATTGGACTGCCAGACTTGGTGCTAATTTAAATACACGAGATTATCGTGGTGTTGTACAATCTTATATGAAAAACAATGCTGAGCATAACACCAGAAATAAAGAGATGAACCAATCCTATACCCTCAGATTATCTCAGAATGTTAGCTCAAATTCATTCTGGAATTTGACTGCAGGATACAAATTCTTTAAACAGGAATCGGGTGATGGTTTATGGTTCGACGATTTGGAAGCTTATGGTGATAGTTTAAAGAATGCTGAGAAATTTGGTATTAAACTTCCAGGCAACGGTCAAAGAATTCAATTTGATGAGAATGGAATTTTTGCTAGAAAAGGCAGAATGTGGAATAATTATTCTAAGTATCAATCAAATACTATAAGTGGAGATTTTGACTTTACAACACAATTAGAAAATCATTTGATCGAAGTTGGTTTTGGAGCTAATTACCATACAATCAGAAATTATTCAATAGCTCCGATTGGTTTAGCATTACCAAATCTTCAGAGTCTCACACCAGAGGAAAGATACAAAACACTTACTCCTTCAGTTATTGGTTTTGATATCTTTGGTAAAGAAGAAACTTCTGAGGACAATGCTGAACTGACCAAATTCGCTCCAAGAAATCCACTTTTGGCTTATGGTTATATTCAGGATAGATTTGAACTGGAAGACCTTGTACTAAATGTTGGTGTTCGATTTGATTACTTCGATACTAAAGCAGATATTTTAAAGAATCCGGAATTACCTTATGCAGAAGGAAACCCACAGGAATTTGATCCGGCTGACTTTGTTAAAAAGAAAGCTGAATTTAAAGTTTCTCCAAGAATTGGGTTGGGTTTCCCCGTTACTGCTACGACTGTTTTCCATGCTCAATATGGCAAATTCATTCAACAGCCTTCACTTAATCAGCTTTACGCAGCAAGATTTGATTATGATTTCTTATTAAGTGATGCTCAAGCTACATTTTTAAATGGGCAGGTCAACAGTGAAGAAACAACTCAATATGAAGTTGGTTTCAGACAAGTTTTAGGAAATGTTGCTGCACTTAATATTACTGCATTTTATAAAAATACCCGAGGATTAATTAACCAGCAGGTAGTATTTTTCTCCAGAACCCCAGGCGGTGCACAGGAGGAATATTATTCTCCTACTAATTCCGATTTTGGAACAATTAAAGGATTGGCATTCTCTCTTGATGTTTCAAGAGTTAGTTACTTCTCGATGTCTTTAAATTACACTTACTCAATTGCTGAAGGTACTGGTTCATCAACTTCATCAAACTTTGTTGCTGCCTTCAGAAATACTGGTAGAGACAGAGTTCCAAAAGTAATTGCGCCTCTCGATTTCGATCAGAGACATACTGGAACCATCAATGTCGATTTCTACGTACCAAAAGGTGATCTCGGCATTTTTGAATTATTGAATGCCAATGTATTAATATCCTTCAATAGTGGTAGACCATACACTCCTCTGAAAGAACAAAATCTTTTGGTTGGAAGTACTAACTATGGTGACACCAAAGGATATGTTAATTCCGCATATGGCCCTGGTAATTTCAGAGTGGACTTAAAACTCGAGAAAGGATTTACTTTAGGTAATGCTATTTTTACTCCTTACCTCTGGATAGAAAATTTATTTGATGCTGATAATGTTGTTAATGTTTATCGTTCAACTGGTTCTCCATTAACTACAGGGTGGTTGAATACTCCAAATGGTAGAACTTATGCAGAGAGTACTCCGAATCCGGAAAAATTCAAGCAAGACTATCAGTCACTTGAAAGAAATCCGTTTAACTTTGGAATACCAAGAACGATTAAAGTTGGATTTAAGGTTAATTTTACTAATATAACCTTTTAATTGATGCTGAAAAATTTAGAGAGGAAATAAAAATGAGAAATAAAAATATATTCTTTAAAGTTCTTGTCATTGTATCATTGGTATTAATTTCATTTGCTTTTACTAGTGGTGATGGTGGCAAGAAATCTACCTATAAGGGAAATCTGTTTGCGGGGGATTCTTACAGATTTTTTATAAATAACATCGAAATGCCTATGAACTGGGAAGGTGTTTTAGCCGATGTTTCTATTGATGGAAGAGAAGGTGGCAGAGTGGGTGACAACACTTTCCTTTTCTCTGGTGGTTTTTTCCTGAGTGGAAAAACAAACGGCACTCCTTGGGCAAATGCCGTTGCATCTGCATCCAGAATTCAGGATTATGAAAGAGGTACTTATCAGTATGGTACTAATGACTCAAGAAATGGTATTTATGTCCTTAAACAAAGCGATGGTGATTTTGCTGAGAGTTGGAATGAATGGAAAGATGCTGTTACTCTCGGTGCTTATTATTATGATGGTGATGGCGATGGACAGTATAATCCTGTTGACTTAAATGGTAATGGGAAATGGGACCCAACCGAAGACAGACCAGATTTAATTGGAGATGCTACAGCTTGGTTGGTTATTAAAGATTCACAGAGACCTGCACTGCGAAGGTTTATTGATGTAACCCCACAAGGCATTGAGGTAAGACAAAGTATTTTTGGATTTGCTTCTAAAGGTATAACCGGAAATATGATTTTTGTAAGATATAGCATCCTTAATACAGGTTTAGTTGCTGATACACTTGATGATGTATACTTCGGTGTTTGGGCTGATGCTGATATCGGTGGTGCCGTTGGTTACACTGACGATTTAGTGGGTTGCGACACTACTCTCAATGCTGGGTTTACTTATAACGATGGTGATGATACTCAATGGGGTGCAACACCACCGTGTTTTCTTATTGACTTTTTCCAAGGTCCGATTTCCTATATTCCAGGCGTTAGTTTTATAGATAATAATGGTAATAATGTATTTGATGATGGAGTTGATACACCATTAGATACCGCACAAAATGTTCAAGGACAAGTAAGAGGAGTACAAAAATTCCCTGGCGCTCTTAATTTAGGCTTAGCATCCTTTGTGCAATACATTCAAAGCCATCCTACTCAAGGTGACCCTGCTACACAGCTTGAAGCCAGAAATTATATGCTTGGCTTTGATAAGTTCGGTAATAATGTTGATCCTGCAACCTGGCCTTTCGGTGGTGTTTTTCAGAATGGGGTACAAATTACTGATACAGCAGTTATAAGAAGTCTTAGAATTAATCCTAAATTTATGTATTCAGGTGACCCTGTTACTAAAAATGGTTGGTTAAATATCGGGCCGGACGATCAGCGCCAGATGTCTAATACAGGTCCATTTCAATTAATTAAAGGCAAACCAGTTGATATAGTAGCAGCTTATGTAGTCGGTATTGGACAGAATGCTGCAAACTCAGTGACCGTTGCAAAAGATTATGATCAGGTAGCTCAGCTATTATTTGATACTAATTTCCCAACTCTTCCATCTCCTCCTCCAATTGTTTACAGTGTGAAAAATGGAAGTAATTTTATAGATATTAGCTGGGACACTTATGAGCAGGCAAATTATTTAGGCGTTGATACAGTATTAGGTGTCGAAAGACGATTACAGGGATTTTATGTTACAGCATTCAGAACTCGATCTAAATCTGATCAGGTTGCTGGTCAGGTAAACAGTAAAGTAATTGCTGACTATCAGATTAATAATTTTATTAAAAATGTTTATCAGATAGCTCCAAATGGTGGGCAAAATCTGATAATCAAAGAGGCAAACGCATCAAATCGCTTAAATCCTATAATATACAGCGATCCTGCCAGCGGACGAATTAGATTAAGACTTGAACGAGATCCATTTACAAATGAACCATTCGTAAAAGGACATGAATATTATTTTGCAATTACACAATACTATTTAAATCATGAGATTATTGTCCCTCGTTCTGGCGGTAATTATGGAGATGTTGGAGATTATTATGATCCTGTAGGAAGTGCGTATGAAGAATTTGAAACACCATTAATTTTTGCAGTCTTTGGGGAAGACCAGTATTCTCCGGCTTATCGCGGAGTTGCCGGTAATAGACTTGCTGGCGTTTCAGATGGGGACATTAAAGTATTACCAGTTGACTATCAAGCCTTAACTGGTGATGAATATACAGTTGAATTTTTTGAAGATAAGGATCAGGCTCCAGGTACTGCTTATCTTCCATACTGGAGATTAAAAAACAACAGGACTGGAGTTAATCTAATTGATTCTTCGAAAGTATATGATTTTGATACTACTAAAGTTGCAGGAAGAGTTGTTGAAGGATTTTTAGTTAAGGTAAAACCTGTTCAGGCTGAAATTGGTCTAGATCAAACGACCTATACTCCGGCCTCTAACAAGTGGTATACTTCATTCAGAAGTGATTCCGGTACTGGTGTTTTCTATGTTGGTAAAGATTTACCACAAAGCGCTCCACCGACAATTGGTGGTGTATCAAATGCACTTTCTAACTATACAAGAGCAAATAGATTAAAAACTATCGAAATACGATTTGGAACGCAAGGTAAAGCATACAGATATCTTAACGGATTTAAAGGAACTCCTATAACCAGAAGAACTACATATATTTATGCTCCATATATCTTTGCTGCAGATACCAATGGTTCTGGTATCCAGAAATTTGGAGAAGGATTCGTTGATGTTCCATTTACCGCATGGGTAAAAGATGATCGCTATGGAGAAGAATATCAATTAGCTGTTGGATTTGTAGAATTGTCAAAAACATTGCTTGGTAATCCTGATGGTGTTTGGGATCCGGGCAATTTAACATCACCACTTGGAAATGAAGCAATTATAATCTTTGATGCACCATATGATCCTAATGGAAATCAGATTGTTTATACAGGAGGTAATGGAAATTACTCCGGCAGCAACTGGCCAGATGTAATTAAAGGTTATAATCTGAATGATCCTAATGCTACTTCTGATCAAATAGCTCAGGCTCAATCACAACTATTCAATGCTTTATATGTTGTAAGTTTGAAGAAAAATGCAAATGGTGACTTCTATACTCCAGGTGATATATTTACTATACCAATGATAACTTATCCATATACTTCACTGGATAAGTTTAGCTTTAAGACAATTGCAAGAGGTCAGTTAACTGAAGACCAGCAAAAAGCGCTATTTGATAAAGTTAATGTATTCCCAAATCCATTGTTTGGATTTAATCCTGCAACGAGTTACGATCCAAGCAATTCGCCGGATGAACCATTTGTCACTTTTTCAAATCTTCCAGAGGAAGTAACGGTTAAAATCTTTACACTTGGTGGAACTTTGGTACGAACCTTAAATACTTCTGATAAATCTTCACCAAGCTCTACATTCCTAAGATGGAATCTTAAGAATGAAGATGGATTAAGAGTTGCTTCAGGTTTATATATTGCGATTGTATCGTCGCCAAAATTTGGTGAAAAAATTCTAAAATTCTCGGTCATTTTACCACAGAAACAGATACAGCAATATTAAAATAAAATTGTGCGGCGGTCTTAAACCCGCCGCCTTTAAAAAATTGAAAAAAGTTGAGGAGTTAATTGAAATGAAAAAATTGATAATTATATTTCTTGCATTAGCTTGCATCATCCCAAATTTTGCAGGCGATAAATCAAGGAAAGGTACTACCGGTGCTGATCAGCTTCTTGTCCCTGTTGGTGCAAGAGGTATTGCAACCGGCGAAGCTTTTCTTTCAAATGTTACTGGTCTTGAAGCTATCTATTACAATCCTGCTGGATTTGCTCATACAAACGGTAGTGAAGCAATGTTCAGCTATATGAGCTATATCGCTGATATTAATGTTTCTTATTTTGCAATTGGAACAAATCTTGGCGATTTAGGCTCTTTTGCTTTCAGCATCAAGACTTTTGACATAGGTGATATTCCGGTTACAACTTTTGATGCACCTGATGGTGACGGCTCAACATATTCACCAGGATTTTTAACTGCCGGTTTAACTTACTCCAAAGTAATTACTGATAGAGTTAGTGTTGGTCTTAATGGAAAAATAATTAGTGAAACTATTCTGGATGCCAATGCAACCGGCTTTGCAGTTGATTTCGGAGTTCAATACAGATTTAACAATAATCTTACCCTTGGAGCTGCTGTAAAAAACATCGGAACAAATATGTCTTATAGCGGTTCCAATTTACAGGTAAGCACTGGTATTCCAGGCACACTTCCTGGTTCAAAAGATGGTACATTTGAAGTTGTAGCAGAACCTTTCCAGATCCCGAGTTATTTCGAGTTAGCTTTAGGTTATGCTTATGATATTAATGAACAAAACATGCTTCAAATTGCATCAACTTTTAGGAACAATAATGCTTTGGAAGATCAAATGAAATTTGGATTGGAATATGGTTTTGCCAAGACATTTTTCCTGAGAGCCGGTTATGATTTGCTTCTTGAAAATACCGATCAGAATACATTCGGATTTACAGCCGGTGCCGGCGTGAACTATCAGATGTCTGACGGAATTAATATTGTTCTTGATTATGCTTTCAGAGAAGTTAAAGAATTTCCAACAGCAAATCATATTTTCACAGTAAAACTTGGTATTGAATAGCAGGTAGAAAAATCTAATTTTAAGGCGTCTGTTTTCAATAAAATAGACGCCTTATTTATTTATATCAGGGTTAAACATTATGAAAAAATTTCTAACAATTATTTCAACTTTTCTTCTTTATTCTTTATCCATCTATTCGCAAGATGCCGGTTTTGATTTTGATTATGCACAGTTTGCGTATGATTCAACTTCAAACTATGTGGAAATATATTATGTTTTTGATCAGGGTAAATTAACACAGATTAATAAAGAAGGTGAAAATCTTGTTGAAGCAACGCTTTCCATTCAAATTACCGATTCAACCACATCAGATACTTTAGTGAATAATCAATGGCTCATAAGACATCCTGTTGAATCTACTGAAGTAGTTTCGCAGAGTCTGGTTGGAGTTGTTAGTTTCATTCTTCCTAAAGGTACTCTAAAATGTGTTGTTAGCGGAACAGATTTAAACAATCAATCTAACTTTCGCACAATAACCGAATTTATAAGAGTAAAACCGTTAATAAATTCTTCAGTAGCTATTAGCGATATTCAACTCGCTTCGAAAATGATACAAGGAAGTGAAAATAAAAATTCTATATTCTATAAAAACACATTTGAAGTTATACCTATACCAAATTTAGTTTTTGGCGGAAATCAGCCAGCACTGTTTTTTTATTCGGAAATTTATAATATCAAAGATCCGGCATTAAAGAGCGATACTCTTAAATTAAATGAAATTATTTTTAACAGTCGTGGTAAAATTGTTCGCGAGAAAAATAAAATGATTACCCGTAATAACGATACCCGTGTTGAAGTTGGCTCATTTATAATTTCACAATTACCTACTGATACTTATACTCTTGCAATTTCTTTAATTGATACTGCAAATGATATCGGAGTAACATCATCAAAGAAATTTTTCGTTTATAATCCCGATGTTAAAGAAACAGATTCCGTTTATATTCAGGCAAAACCTGTGCTTAGTTCAACATTCGGAACTATGTCAGAAGAAGAGCTCGATGATATTTTTGATAAATCAAAATACATTGCTACTTCTCAGGAAATTGATAAATATAAAAAGCTGAGTGGATCTGAAGGTAAAAGGGAATTCCTGTTTAATTTCTGGAATGGAAGAGACCAGGATCCATCAACAAAAGAGAATGAATATTTCTATGATTATCTGCAAAGAGTTGAATCAGCAAATACCAGATTTAGCTCAATGCAAAAAGCCGGATGGAAAACTGATAGAGGAAGAGTGTTTATAATTTACGGCGAACCATCTGAAATTGAACGATATCCGAATCAGATTGAAAGCCGTCCTTACGAAATCTGGTACTATAATGAAATAGAAGGTGGAGTATATTTTGTGTTTGCAGATATCTCAGGATTCTCAGAATATATTCTTGTTCATTCCACCAAACGTGGAGAATTAAGAGATGATAATTGGGGCAGAAGAATCATAATAGCCCGATAAGTTTTTTCAACGGCTGTCTTATTAAAAATCGACAGCCGTTTTTGCTCTATATCATTCGTTACTTAAATCTTATCCTTATTTTTACATATCAAATAAATATCAATTCGGATTGAAAGATCGTTTAGAATACATACTTTTTATCTCATTCAGCTATCTTTTCAGATTGACTGGTTTGAAAACAGCAAGAGGATTTGCATACATTCTTGCTTTGGTTTTTTATTATTTAATTCCAATCAGAAAAAAAACAGTGTTTGAAAATCTTGAAATCGCCTTTCCGAACCTTTCGGCAAGCGAAAAGAAAAAGATAGCATTCGGAAGTTATCTAAGTTTTGCAATTTCACTTGTTGAAATTTTGTATTTGCCCTGGATGGATGAGAATCAAATGAAATCTTCAGTAGAAATTGATAATGTTGAATTGATTAATGAAAAAAATAAACTTGGAAATGGTGTTATTTTACTTTCAGCTCATTTCGGCAACTGGGAATATATTGCAGCTTCAACATCACTTCAGGTAAATAAAAAATTTTATATCATTGTTAAAAATCAGCGCAATAAACTCGTTAATGATTGGATGAATAAGATGCGAACAAGATGGTTGAATGAAGTTGTGCCCTTAGGTGTATCTGTTAGAAATATTTATTCTGTTCTTAAAAATAATGGAATCGCCGCAATGGTTGCAGATCAAAGAGGTCCTGAAGAAGGATTGAAACTCGATTTTTTTGGTAAGAAAACTGCAGTTTATACTGGTCCAGCTGTACTTTCATTAAAAACAGGTGCACCGATAATTTTTGGTATTCCAATCAGACAAAAGGATTATTCATACAAAGCTACTTTAGTTGAACTTGATAAGAGTAATCTACCTGAAGATGAAGAAGACAAAGTGAAAGTATTAACTGAAAGAATGGTTAGATATCTTGAAAAAATAATCAACCAACATCC
>JAIMAZ010000371.1 GCA_023511695.1 Ignavibacterium sp. | reverse complement strand
GAATTTGTATCAGATAGATTATCTTTGATTAGTTGGAAATGAAAATATTTTCAGAAAATTTTAGTTGAAAGGAAAATTAAAATGGAAAAAATCACGCCAAGAATCTTGATTTTATTTCTTATGATTTTAGCTGCCGCTTTTGTTCGTTTGATACCTCATCCACCTAACTTTGCGCCAATTGCTGCAATGGCTTTATTTAGTGGTGCTTATTTCAATAAAAAATCATTTGCATTTGTTGTGCCATTAGCCGCAATGTTTTTAACTGATGCTATTATTGGCTTTCATTCTTCAATGTGGATTGTTTACTTAAGCTTTGCTTTAATAGTTGTAATAGGAATGTTTATGTTAAAGAAGATTAGTATAAAAAATGTTATTGTTGCTTCAGTTACTGCTTCAATAAGCTTTTTCATAATAACAAATTTTGGCGTTTGGGCTTTAGGAACAATGTATCCAAAGAACATTGCCGGTTTAATTGAATGCTACATTGCTGCTATTCCATTCATTCAAAACACATTATTAGGTGATTTGTTTTATAGCGGAATAATGTTCGGGATATTTGAATTTGCAAAATCAAAACTTCCGGTATTATCTCAGGCAAAAGCATAATTATTTTTTGTAACAATTTAGCCGGCTTTGTCCGGCTTTTTTTATATGAAAAAATTCAAACCATTACTAATTGACTTTGATGGTGTTATAAAAATCGGGAATGAAATTGCTCCTGATGTAAAAAATTTTTTCGATTTTATTGAAAGCAACCACATCCCCGCCTGTATTCTGAGCAATTCAACTTTGCGAACCGCAGAATTAATGAAAGATTTTTTAAAGCAAAAAGGATTAGAAATTAATATTCCTGCATTCACTGCTTTTGATGTTACACTTGAATTTGTAAAACAGAATTACACGAAAGTGAAAGTTTATTGCAGAGATTATCTTCTTCATCATTTTGAAGGACTAAATACTGATTCAAATCCGCAGGCAGTTGTAATTGGCGATATCGGAAACAAATGGAATTACGAAACGATGAATGAAATTTTTAGCTATGTAATGAACGGTGCAGATATTGTCGCAATGCATAAAAATAAATTCTGGCAGCCGGAAGGAAAATTAATACTTGATGCCGGGACTTTCATTTCAGCAATTGAATTTGCAACTGATAAACAAGCAATTGTAATCGGCAAACCTTCTCCACTTTATTTTAAGACTGCTCTTAAAAAAATAGGATTCTCTTCTGATTCAGATTTTTTTATGATCGGTGATGATATTGAAAATGATGTATTAGCCACACAAAAAATTGGAGGGAAAGGGATTCTGATCCTTACAGGAAAAACAAAAGCCGAAGATGTTAAGAATGATAAGCCCGCCTTTGTAGTGAACTCTTTGGCAGAAACAATTAGCTTACTTTCTAATCAATAACTTTTAATTAACTAAAAAACTGATTCTTCTTCCTTCTCTTATATGCAAGCATTATAATTTTGGAAAGAGTTTTTACATAAGAATAACCAGCAGCAAATGATGAACGCATAAAACCGGCACCTTCTGTTAAATCAGGATTTGGGTTTACTTCCAGCACATAGAGTTGATTATCTTTACTAAGCCGCATATCAACTCTGGCGTAATCTCTAACACTCATAATTTTGAATGCTTTAAGTGCAATTTCCTTAGCTTGCTTTTCAATTTTCTTTGGAAGTTTTGCCGGACAAATTGGAATCGTTTTATGATATGCCTCGTGAAAAGGGTCCCATTTTGCCTGATAGCTAACAATGTTATATAAATGATCGGGCATTTGAGAAAAATCAATTTCGCTTATTGGTAGCGGTGTTGGTTTTTCATCTCCAAGCACAGCTACATTTAGTTCTCTTCCATCAATAAATTCTTCACACAGTGCCGGCTGCTTAAAATGATCAATCACAAAATCAATTCTCTTCTTCAGAGATTTATTATCAGTTACAATAGCCGAGTTCTCAATTCCTACACTTGCATCTTCGAATGCAGGTTTAACAATAATAGGGTATTTTAATTTATGATGATAAGATTTCTGAATCTTATCGAAATAAATAAAATGCGGAGTTAAAATTCCGGCAGATGATAAGATTCTTTTTGCTAGTTGTTTATTCTGACAATTAGCTAAAGCCATCGGTGGGGCGCCAGTATATGCAACTCCCAATAGTTCATATAAACTAACAACATTCATTTCGAGATATGGTTTATCCTTATAAATTTCTACGAAATTAAAAACCACATCAGGAGTATTTTTCTTATAATCCGAAATAAAGTTAAAAATATTGTCTTTGATATTTAATGTGTAAGCATCAAATCCTGCTTTGGAAAGCCGATTTGCCATAATTTCATACTCTTGCATTGGTGTTATTTTCTCAACCTCGAAATACGGTACAAAATCAATTATTTCTTCCTTTTTAGTAGGCATTTTGTACATCTCAGGATGAGGTTCGTTATAAACTATGGCAACTTTAAGATTTTTTTGTTTCATACCGCAAAAATACCTTTCAAAACTTGCATAAAAAACATTTTGATTATTTATGTTTGCATGCAATTATTATTTAACAGAAGACT
>JAIMAZ010000370.1 GCA_023511695.1 Ignavibacterium sp. | reverse complement strand
GTTTGGTGTCCAGCTATTGAAATCGCCGGCGAGTGAAACAGAGCTTACATTTCCACGATAAATAAAATTTGCAGAATCACCGGTTATGAAAGGAATTCCTTGTGTTCTTGCATAGACAACAAAGCTATCAACCGCAGCCTGCTTTAATGATGGTTCGGATAGTGAATTAACATAAGCTATAAATTGCTGAAATTGATTCTGTGCATAAAGATTCAGGTTTATTAAAAGAAAAATTAGTGTTAGATATAATTTCATATAATTACTATTTTTAATTAGATGTTTATTCAAAAATAATCAAACAAACATGAACATTAACATCTCCGAATTCATAGCTAAGCCATCAAACAAATTTAATCTTTCAAAAATCAAAACTGATTACACTGCCAGAATTGATTCGAAAGAAAAAGCCGAAAAACTTTTGAAGCAGAATATTGAAACAATGACTGAGCTTCAGGATAAACTTTATGCTCAGAATAAGTATTCGCTGCTGATAATTTTTCAGGCAATGGATGCTGCCGGAAAAGATGGTGCAATAAAACATGTAATGAGCGGACTAAATCCTCAGGGCACTCAGGTTTATAGTTTCAAACAACCATCAAAAGAAGAACTTGATCACGGTTATTTGTGGCGTATTCAGAAAGCTGTTCCTGAAAGAGGAAGAATAGGAATATTCAACCGCTCGCATTATGAAGAAGTTTTGATTGTTCGAGTTCATAACCTGGTTCGGTTTCAGCAACTTCCGGAAGAACTGATTGATGATAATATCTGGGAAAAAAGATTCAGACAAATAAATGACTTTGAAAGATATCTTTATGAAAACGGAACAGTTATTATCAAATTCTTTCTTAATATTTCAAAAGAGGAACAGAAGAAAAGATTTTTATCAAGAATTGAAGATCCTTCGAAGAACTGGAAATTTTCTGCTGCAGATGTTGATGAAAGAAAATACTGGAATGATTATATGAAAGCTTATCAGGAAGCTATTTCTGCCACAAGCACAAAATATGCGCCATGGTATATTATTCCCGCTGATAAAAAGTGGTTTGCAAGATTATTAGTAAGTGAAGTAATAGTTCAAACTATGAAAGAATTAAACCCCGATTATCCCAAGCTTTCCGATGAACAAATTTCTCAACTCCAGAAGTGCAAAGAAATTTTATTGAATGAAAAATAATTTTGAGTAGATTTTTTATTTGACGCTTAAGCCGGAAAACACGCTATTCAATTAACAATTTACTTTTAACCATTAACCTTTTCCATAAAACCTTAGCCATTAACCACAAATCATTATCCAACTATCATCTTCAAATACCCTCTGTTAATTAAATAATCATTTAACGAAACATTGACACTTCAGAGAAAGTCTTAATAATCAGAAATTAAAAACAACAAGAGGTTTGATATGAAAAGATTAATTACTGCCAATGAATTTTCTTCTTTGCTGATTGGATTATCTGTTTCATTGCTTGTTCTAACTTCCTGCTCAGCAAGTGAAACCACAAAAAACTCCGAAGTTAAAACTTCTGACAAAACATTCATCTTCAGAGATGGACAGGATATTTATCGTGTTGAGTTTGATGGAAAGCGGATAGCTTCACTTTACAAAAACGATAGTAAAATTCCCGACAATGAAATTGACAATTATAAAGGTCTTATTGAGTATGAACTGAAAAATCTTACAAAAGATTTATATGCAGAGAAAGAGAAACCAACACGAATTAAAATATTTATTGATAAAGACAAATCAGAAAACGATACGACAGAATATGATGAAGAAGATTTTGATGATCCAATGTCTTTCAGATTCAGGATTGACGATGATTTTTTGAAAGATATGAAAACAGATCTTGATAGTCTGATGAAAGATTTGAAGGACAAGGATTTTGAAGTTTATATAAATCCTGAGGAATTAAGAGAGCAAATGAAAGAATACAAAAAATATTTCAGGAACTATACCTTGCCCAAGCCGCCTAAAATTGATATAGAAGAATTTAATAGAGAGTTGAAAAAATTCAATGAACAATTAAAACGACAAAAACCTCTGATTGATAGTCTTGAGATTGAATTGAGAGAAAGACTAAAAGATTTGAAAAAGTTGCAAAAAGAAAATAAGGAAATTTGATGTCAAAAAATTCCAGTTGTAATTATTTAACAGCTTGTTATTCGTTGACCAGTTGAAAATGATTTTAAGGATAATGCTCTAATTTCTTATTGATCGTTGAATACACACCATTATGAATCGATGAATTTATGATCAAGTGATGAAGTAAAGCTTATACAGTCTTCCGCCACGAATTAAAATCCCGAAGGTGGCTGTCGCACAATTCGATTTTTGTCAAACTGTCCCGATTTATCGGGATCAGGTTCTCATTTTTCTTAAAAATCCAAGCATTAGATTTCAAAATAAACCTGTCTGCCAATAGGCACGATTCGGAATGACATCTATGCGACAGCCACCGAAGGGATGAAATTATTATAGATTAGAATACAAAGGAATTAATCTAAAACTCCGAAGGAGTGAAATAATAAAATGCATCGGGTATGAATGGATGAATGATTACATAAGTTGAATAACCTATACCT
>JAIMAZ010000369.1 GCA_023511695.1 Ignavibacterium sp. | reverse complement strand
ACACAACCCCACTTCAGCCACATTCTCGGAACAGACTGGAGTCTGTTCCCTACATTTTCAAATCCCGAAGGGATGAAACTATTGTAATAAACAAACAAAGAACAATTTTTATAAACCCTGAAAGGGTGACATTTTTATTAACTTCATCATTCATTATTCCTTGTTTATTATTCAGTATTTAAACTCACTGCCCCACATTTATTTCGATAAAAAAAACAACCCCAGTTCAATTGCATTCTCATGAGGTTGTCTCATAAGACACAATTTGTCATCCTGAGCTAGTCGAAGGATGACAGTATATTGTAAAATCACACTTCGACAAGCTCAGTGTGACACTAAAAATTACTTTTGAGACGGCCTCTTTTTATTTTGTTCAAATACTCTCACTTGGCTAATAATAATCAGTATTAAAAAACTTTTATAAATGTAATTGATTTTTTTACATCATTCTCACGGCATTAAAATTGTTAATGCTGGTTGATAGTTAAGTAAGAATTTTTAACTGAATAACAGATATGAAAATATCAATTGCAGAATTAGATCGAATCTTTCAATCTGATGATATCAGCACTCAGATTGAATTTCTGGATGAGCTTAAGTGCGAAGAATACGATCCAAATATCGCATCTCATCTTTGTTCTTATCTGCAAAAAAAAGATAAAGGATTAAGAAGTGCTTTAAGCCATTTTTTCATTCAGCATAAATGTTATCTGGTTGCTGATAAACTTACTGAATTTATCTCTTCAGACGATATTAGTCTCAGAAACATTGCAGGTGAAATTCTTATTTCCTATGGAGGATTTGCAGTTGATTCACTCATAAAGTTTTTAAAAAAGACAAAAGATCCTATTGACTTAAAATTTGCCGCAGATATTCTCGCCGAAATTCACGATAAAAAAGTTGAACAAGCAGTACTTGAGCTTATTAAACAAACTGACAATGAAAATGTTCTCATCTCATATATTGAAGCTTTAGGTAATAACAGAAGTGTTCAATCAGTTGATTTATTGATCCTGCTTTATAATCAAAATGAAATTCTAAAACCTTATATTATCAATGCTCTCGGAAAAATTGGTACGGTAAAAGCTTTTAATTTTGTACTACAGCAATACAATGATGAAGATGATTTGGTGAAATATATGATTATTGAAAGTCTTGGTGATATCGGTAATGAAGAATCATTTTTCTTTCTGTTATCTGAACTTCAAAACGCTGCGCTTCCGTTTATACCTCCTATTGTTGAAGCCGTTTACAAACTTCATGTCCGATACGGTTTTGATATTCCATTTGATGAAAAAGTAAAACGGGCATTGCTGATTATGCTCAATAATAAAAAGGCAGATTACAGAAAAGTTGGTGCTAAATTACTTAATGAGTTTGACGATTCTGAAGTAATTTCTGAAGCATTGAAACACTATGGAACCGACAGTGAATTTGATGGAGTGATTTATCACAAATTATTATTAAACAAAGAAGTGGTATTAAAGCTTATAAACAATCTTATTAAAACCGAAACGCCTAATCTTTCAAGTCTCTTAAAACTTCTTGATGAATTCATTCAACACGAACCTAAAGTAATTAAAGAGATTGATAAAATTCAATTGCACAAATTAATTGATTCAATTTCACGATGCTTAAAACACACAGATGAAATGGTGAGATTATATGCTGTTGAACTTCTTTTTAAGCTTGATATTGAAACTGCAATTCTGTTCCTCGACGATGATTTTCTTAATGAAAATTTTTGGATTAAAATAAGATTAACTGAGTTGCTTGAAGATCTAAGCCATCCCGTTGTTTACGATTTTCTTGAAAAACTTTCTGAAGATGAAAACGAAATGGTAAGTGAAAGGGCAAAAGAAATTTTATTTATTAAAAAAAATAGCAATTGAGTATTGAATCTTGAGAATTGAAGCCACAAATAATTTGAACGCGACAGAATTTTTTAACACTAGAAATAGTGAAAATCTTTTTTTTCAAATGCCTTTGGAAATATTCAGACAATGGAGAGAGTTTATTTATGAAAAAACCGGAATCTATTTTCAGGATAATAAAAAGTACTTACTCGAAAGCAGATTGATGCGCCGCTTGCTTCATCTTAAAATGACCAGTTACCAGGAATATTTTAATTTTGTGAAAAACACACCACAAGGAAGATACGAATTACGATATCTTTATGATGCTATCACAATTAATGAAACTTTTTTCTTTAGAAATCAGGCACAACTTGATGCGCTGGTATTAAAAGTTATTCCGGAAATTATTTCTGAAAAGGAAAAACTTAATCAAAATAAAATTAGGATTTGGAGTGCTGCAGTTTCATCCGGTGAAGAAGCTTATTCAATTGCAATGATGATTAACGATTTGATTTCAAATAAATTTCCTGACTTTGAGTTTGAAATAATGGGAACTGATATAAGCAACACAGCATTAGAAGCTGCTGTAAGAGGAATTTACAGCGAATATTCAGTTCGAAATGTTCCGATACAATTTCTGAAAAGATACTTCAGAAAAATTGAGAGCTATTACGAAATATCTCCAATGATTAAAGGAATGGTCGATTTCAAATTTCTTAATCTTTATGAAGATGTAAGCATGATAGG
>JAIMAZ010000368.1 GCA_023511695.1 Ignavibacterium sp. | reverse complement strand
GAATAAAGGTGCTACTCATACAAAGCTGTGGGTTACCGAAGGAAAAATAAGTTCTGCATGGCGTTGGGCGAACAGGGTAGATACTGCACGATTTATCGTTGTTCAAGAATGGGCATTTTAAGTGGAGCTTGAAATATCTTTCTTTGAATTGATCCGTGTCCGTAGTTTGAGTCAGTCCGGCGTTTGCTATTTTTTCTTGCCAAATTCGCAAACGATGTTTAAGCCTTTCAATTCGTGTTTGTGAATCTTGTTGAAGCAAAATATTCTTAAGTCTTTCATTATTCGATTTCAGTTTTTGAACTTCATTTGCGAGTTTAACAATTTTTTCATTTAACTCTCTAAGCTGAACTTTTTCCGGAGTATTATAACGATAACTATCGGGCAGAAGTATTTTGTCTGCAGAACTAAATGTGATTAGATAAAATCCCACCAGCATAATAACTAAAGTATAAACAAATGCAATTGCCAGAATTTTATAAAAAGAAAGCTTAACAGTTTTTGTTCCCGTTGAAGCGTCGTGAGGAACAAGAACAACAGAAAATTCCGTAAGTTTTTTTATTTTCTTTTTATCAAAATTGAATTTCATATTATTTAAAGTTCTTAATTATTTCACTGAACTTAATTTTACCTTCACGAATTAATTTAGGTTCATCATCACTCAAATCAATAACAGTAGATGCCTTAAAGAAAGATTTTTTATCTGAATAAAAAACTGCGTCTACTTCTTTTCCAAATTCCTGAATGATCATAACCGGATCATTCATTGGCTCTTTTCCAGAGCGATTAACACTTGTAGATATCAAAGGCATTTTTATTTCATTCAGAAGTTTAAGACAGAATCTGTTATTTGGAATACGGAATGCGGCGGTTTCTGCGCCTAAAATATCACGAGTCTGTTCATTCAATTTCATTACAACAGAAACAGGATTTGGCCAGATGTTAAGCAGAAAATCATAGAATTTTTCTGATTTAATCTCAACATATTTAAGCAGAATTTCAACACTACCAACTAAGTGAATATATCTTTTCCAATCAGGTTTTCCTTTAATGCGAGTAATTTTTCTCAGTACTTCATCATTAAATGGATTTCCGCCGAAGCCGTAAATTGTATCAGTTGGATAAATAAAAACTCCGCCATTAAAAAATAATTCTGTTGCGGATTTAACAGCTTCATCAAAATTCTCTTCGATGTTGATAGATTTAACTACTGATTTATTCATTCAGCATCTCCTCAGCAACTTTTATCACTCCATCTTCGTGAAGTTCGTTTGCACATTTAAAATGATTTAACGGACATTCCTGATAACCGTGAATGCCGCAAGGTTTACAGTTAAGATCATCAAAACTTAAAAATCTGCTTCCAAACATATAAGGGAAAAAACCAAATTGTGGAATTGTTGAACAATAAATTGTAAGAACTTTTATTCCGGCACACATTCCAAAATGAGTTGGAGCGCTGTCATTCGAAATTAATAAATTGCAGTGAGAAAGTAATTTTATTGATTCAACGATTGAAAACTTGCCGGCAGCATTAAATACTTTTCCTGTTGAATTTTGTAATATTGATTCGCATAATTCTTCATCATCTTTTCCGCCAATTAAAATGACATTGAAATGTCTGTTTAAAAAATAATTAGCAATCTTCTGCCATTTTTCCTTTGGATATCTTTTGGTAGCCCAGATACTTCCCGGAGCTAAAGCTATAATTTTATTTTCATCAATCTTATTCAAAAAATTTGCGACCTTGATTATAATATCGCCAGAATAATTTAATTTTGGCTGAACTTTCCAGGAATTTTCATCATACTTAAATCCAATCAAATCAAAATTTCTCTGAACTTCGTGCTTATTCAAATTATATTTTACAATATTCTTGTAAACATATTTTATAGCTGAATTTGAGAAGCCATAAGTCTCTTCAACTTCAGAAAGTAAAACCAAAATTGAAGTTCGTAATGAACGATGAGAAGAATAGATAACATCATATTTTCTGTTTTTCAATTCTTTAGCAAAATTGATTAAAGCAAGGAATGATTTGTGTTTTCCTCTCTTGTCAATAACAAGAACATTATCAACATAAGGAGCAACTGAAAAAATCTCCTGAGTTGATGGAATACATAGAACTTCAATCAAAGAATCAGAATTTAATTCTTTTAATTTTTCCAGAGCCGGCAAAGATAAAATTGCATCACCTGGAAAAGCAGTTTGTATGTAAAGAATTTTCTTCATCTGATTTTTAATGTTTCCATCTTCTGTGCATCCAGAGCCATTGCTCAGGATGTTCGCTGATTATTTTTTCCAGATATTTGATCATTCTATCAGTTAATACTTTCACTTTACCTTCTTCATCTTCAGGAAGATTGCTTTTATCGAGTTCAACTAAAGTAGCTTTATATGAATAATCTTTTTGTCTTATTGGAATTCCGAAAATAATAGGTGCACCGGTTTTTAATGAAAGCACTGCGGGACCAGTGTAAACTGCAGTTTTCTTACCAAAAAAATCGAGTTTCAATCCTTCTTCAGGACCTCTTTGATCTGCAACCATCGCAGCGATGCCATTATTTTTAAGAACAGAATAAATATTTCTAACAGATACACCTAATGGCAC
>JAIMAZ010000367.1 GCA_023511695.1 Ignavibacterium sp. | reverse complement strand
ACGCTTCTATGTGCTGTTTTGTAGGATAACCTTTATTGTATTCCCAGCCATAGTAAGTGTACTTTTCAGCTAAACGATTCATTATTCTATCTCTTATTACTTTTGCAATTATGGATGCTGAAGCAATTGATTGTGAAAGCGAATCACCTTTTACAACTGGAATAATCTGAAGGCGAGAATTGAAAATTTTATTTCCATCAACCAGAACAAGTTCCGGAATTGGATTTAATTTATTAACAGATTTTTTCATTGCAAGAAGCGAAGCATTTAAAATGTTTATTTTATCAATAGTTGCATGAGAAATAACAGAGAAAGAATAACAGATTGCATTTTCAGTTATAATCTCAAAAAGTTTTTCTCTTTGTTTATGCGAAAGTTTTTTTGAATCATCAATTTCTTTATGATGAAAATTTTTAGGAAGAATTACTGAAGCTGCAACAACCGGTCCGGCTAAAGGTCCTCTGCCAGCTTCGTCAACTCCTGCAAGAAAATTTATCCCGTCTTTGAAATATTTTTTGTCTATATTTTTCATTTACCCAAATAAATTGCTATTAAACCAAATATCATATCTAATTTCAGAATAGAACTTATTTGCTGAAAATTTTTCTTATCATTGTTTTCAAAAAGTTTTTTCAAAGAGTAAATCAAAATTGGATTAACAAAAATCATAACCACAACAAAGTATTCTATCTTATAAATTCGTTCAATGAACGGATAAAAAGTAAAGACAATAAGAATAATAGAAATTGCCAGTGCGATTTGTTTTGTTCTTTGCATTCCATATTTAATCGGTATTGTATTAACATCATAAGTTTTATCTCCTTCATAATCTTCGGCATCTTTTACAAGCTCACGAATAAGATTTATAAGAAAAGCAAAGATTGCGGGAATAACCGCACCCGAAATATTATCAACTGCAATTCCACCAAATAAAAAAGCTAATGCTGTAAGAAAAGCAATGATGGTATTTCCAAACAAAGGAATTTTTTTCAGTATGAAAGAGTAAAAGTAAAGCAGGGTTAAAGCAAAAAGTGTAATTATCAAAAGCTGATAGCTCAGAATTAACGATATTGAAATAGCAATGATTATGAGAACAATATAAAAAATTTTTGCTTCGATAATCTTTAAATTGCCATTTGCAACTGGTCGATCGGGATGAGCAATTTTATCTATTTCAATATCAAACAAATCATTAATAACATTGCCTGAAGCAGCAACTATAGCTGCAACAATTGAAGCTAAGATCAAATTTATTTCAATGGTATTTTGGGAAGAAGAAATAATTCCGCCGACCAAAACAACAAGTGCAGTAATCAAACAATTTATCGGGCGAGTGAGTTTTATGTAGTAAAAAAATCTTTTCATCAGTTCAAAACTATTTGAATGTAATGGTTCAATCAAAATTCATTAACTAAACCGAAATGGATTTTCCCGTCTGTGAATGAATCGCCTTGCCCAAGAGCAAAGCTAACTGCGAGAACCCCAAGTCCGGTTTCGAGATTAAGTCCTAAACCATACCCGTAAAGAAAATCTTCTGCTTTAAGAATATTTCTCTCCGTCTCAGCATTTCGCAAATAGTAGCCGGTATCGAAAAATGCAAAAGCAAAAGTTCGGCGGGTTAAAAGAAATCTGTATTCAATATTTGACCAGAAAATTCTCGAACCAAGAAATTGTTCTTCTCTGTAACCACGCAATGTTGAAGTGCCACCAAGTCTGAATAAGTCACTATTTTCAAACGAAGGACCGCGCAATTCTCTTCCATTCACTGACAGAGCAAAAACTTGTCGATTAAAAATCTGAAAGAATATATCAAAGTCGAAGGCAATTCTTTGTAAATCAATTTTGGTGATTAGATTAGAAGTGATAAACTGAGCAGGACCATTGATTGTTTTTCTACTGAACGAATAAGAATTAATGAAAAGTAATCCGGAGATTGGTGAATAAGGGTCGTCTCTGGTATCAATTTTAAAATTCAATCCGGTAGTTATTATTGATGAATTGTAAACTGTAAAAACAGGTATTGTTCTTTCTGTTGGAATAACTGATTCAGTACCCAAAAGTAAAGAAGCAGAAATGTCTTCAGTTGCAAGATATTCAATTTCACCGTTAAACCTTCTTTGAACATAAGTTGTATCCTGAATTCTCTGATAAAGATTGCCTGAAATATTAAATGGTAAATTCAAAAGCCAGGGTTCAAGATATTTTAATTCAAGTTCCTGAGAATTTCTTCCGAACTTATTCCAGCGCAAAGCAGCTGCTCTTCCCGTTCCGAATAAATTTCTTAGTGAAATGTTTACTAATCCTGTCAGATAACCTTTTTCATTCTCTTTTGTTCCGGGTATGTAACCAATTATTCCATCGAAATTATTGGTTTGTTTTTCTTTTACTTCGATAACCAAAACACCTTCACCTTTAGAGTTGATATAATATTGAGGTGTTTGAACAGGTTCAAAAAATCTCAGTCGGTTAATTCGCTTAGGAAATTCATCAATTCTTTTTTGTGAATATGTTTCGCCTTTAGATAGTCTAAGTTCTCTTATTATCACATTCTCATTCGTGAAATTATTTCCTCTTATTTCAACCTTATCAATTCTGCTTAAGTTTCCTTTTTGTAC
>JAIMAZ010000366.1 GCA_023511695.1 Ignavibacterium sp. | reverse complement strand
GAACAAGAATGACTTATCTACTAAAAGTCCGAGAAAAGGTAGAACGATTAATGAAAAGTAAAACAAAAAAATCAAAATCAGCTTGAGTACGAGTAATTTATTTTTATAAAATAAACCTTTACTTGCCCATCTTTTCCTTTGATTATAAAATTGTTTGATGGAGCTATTTGCTTCAGTTTTAACAATTGCGTTTTTATCCAATGCAAAAACAATTTTATAATCTGTGTCGCGGAAAATTTTCTGCATTAATAATTCATCATCACCAGAAGATAAATCCATTTGAAATGCAAAACCACCAACTTCATCAAAAACTTTTTTTCTGTAAGCAATATTAGCTGCATTACAGATTATCGGAGTATTATTTCCTATCAAACCAGCGCCTGTAATTACTAAACCGGCAAATTCTAATTTCTGAAATTTTTCAAAAAGATTTTTTTCGGTAATAAATTCAACCGGTCCTGAGATAAATCCGACATCATCTTTCATAAATGATAAAAGAGTTCTTAACCATTGACTTGAATGGACACAATCTGCATCTGTTGTTACGATAATTTCTCCTTTAGCATTTTCAATTCCATATCTTATAGCTCTTTTCTTGTGTGCTTTTTTCGAGTATGCTTCAGGTACTGAAACAACTTTGAAATTATTTTTTCGGATGTGAGTTTCTAAAATGTTTTTGGAATTATCAATTGAATTATCATCTATAAAAATTACTTCAAATTTTTGCTCAGGATAATCTTGTGATTCCAAAGATTTTAATACTCGAAGAATATTTTTTTCTTCATTTCTGAATGGAATTAGTACTGATACAAATTCATCAGGTATCTTAGAAGTTTTTATCGGATTTAATTTGTCTAGGCCTGAATAAATTCTGGAAAGAAATATTAGATAATGAATCAGTAAGAAGATAGAGAAAATGAGAAGTATAATTTCAATCATCGTTTTTTCTGAAGATTAAACTCAATCCAACAAGTGCAGGAAGAAGTACATTTATAATGAACAGGAATATCGAAGCGTTGAATCCAACTGCAGCGTTTTCGCCAAACTGCTGTATAAAAAACACGGAAGCGCCTTCTCTTATGCCTAATTCTCCAAAACTTACAGGCGGAATAATCGTCTTAGAAAACATCAATAAATTACCAGCCCAAAAGTAATCAATGAATTCATAATGATGTGAAAATGCAGAAACAAGTATTACATATTGAATCAGATAACACAAGTAAAAAAGCAAGGAGACGAAAATCATTTTTATTGAATATCTGTGATCAAGATTTTTCAGTTTACTTATTTTATCAAAGTATTTCGATAGAATTTTTGTTCTTTGAATTCTGTTGAATAATAAATTATCCCAGAAGTTTTTATTAAATATTAAAAGCACAATGAAATAAAATAGAACAAACAAAACGATAAAAAGACTCACCGTCAAATAGAAACTTACATCGTAATAAAAATGAATGAACAGAATACTTGCTATTGAACCAAAGAAAGCTACAATCAATAAAGGAAAAAGTTTATCAATCAAAGTTGCTAATGTAACCTGTAGCAATGATTTATCTTTAAATGCTATCGCTCTTCCGAAATATTCTCCAATTCTTGCCGGAGTGAAAACAGCAGCAGAAAATCCCAGAAACAACGAATAAAATATTTTTCTGTTACTATTTTCATTGAGTAGTGTTGAAACAGTGATTTTCCATTTATAGAATTGTATGTATAAATTGACGACACTTAACGCAAGCGTTATGAGTAGTAAAGAAACATTAGCTTCAGTAGCAGCATTTATGATATCACTAATTTGGATGTTGTAAACTAAATAATAAAGTAATCCGATAGCAATAAAAATCTTTACAGTAGGAATTAAAATCTTCTTGTGTTTAGTTAGAAATAAATTTGATTCAACCTGAGTTTTCAACTGTTCTATCATTGCTCAATTTCAAGAATATTAATTTTCAGTCCTTCAGTACAGTTAGTGCACATTTTATTTTGTTTTCTGTCTGCTAATATTGACTTGCGAAATTTATTATAATTTTCTGAATTCCATATTTCATAAAAAGATTTGCCATTCAGAATTCCCATTGTAAAATCAGCATCTTTATCAAAGCAGCAAGGCACAACTTTTCCGTCCCAAGTTATAACTGCAGTCTTCCAAAGAGCAAAACAATGATTTTTGACTTTAGATTTTATTCTGAATGAATTGCCATCAATTATGTAACGACGATATTTTTTATTAGTTGGTAAAAATTTCAGAGCATTTTCATAAGAAGAGATTTGCATAGTTTTAAACACAAGCTTATCAACTCCAACTTCTTTACAATAAGTTTTCACTTTCTCAAGAAGATGTTCATTTTGTTTCATCACAATAAATTGAAATTCAATAAAGGGTTTCTTTAATTTTAATTTCCTTTTTCGTTTAACTAAATTTCTTAGAGCAGAGTCAACCTGTGCAAATGTTCCACCGACTCTGTAATTCTGATAAGATTCTTCATCCAATCCATCAACAGAGTAAATTAATTTATCCGGTGCTGCCTCTAATATTTTATCAATATTGTTTGCATTTATAAAATGTCCATTAGTGCTTATTGAAACATAAATTTTGTTTTGTTGTGCATACTTTATCAT
>JAIMAZ010000365.1 GCA_023511695.1 Ignavibacterium sp. | reverse complement strand
CTGCATAGCTGATATTTTTCCCGCAGAGATTTCTACAAACTTATTAATAAATTTTTCTGATAATTTTTTCCGGCGGAACATTGATACTTTCTTTATTCAAGCGCTTTGAGTAACATTTGGAATTAACAGGATAAAAATAACATCAGTAAGGCAAATAATTTTGCTGCTTGACTGTATAAAAATTTTTCTTATTTTTTCAGAGCAAAAAGGAGGCATTATGAAGGTACTAACTTCCGTTCTTTTACTTTGTTCAATTTTGATTGTTTATTCCTGCAGCAATTGCAAAGAAGCTCAATTGAATAACCAATCAAATCAAAATAGTCCAACCACAATTGCTCAGAACCTTTCACAGGTTGAAGCTGAAGTGCTTGAAGTTATTGGTTCGGGAAATGACTTTAAATTGAAAGTTAAAGTTTTGAGCTCGCAGGAAACTGAAGCTTATCCAAGTATTGCAGCAGCAGGTGCAGAATACATTCTCAAACCGAATTTACGAACTGAAAATGGTAAGCTGATGGAGAATGAAATCAACTCAGAACTTTTATCACTTCGAAATTATTCTAAAGGACAGAAATTCAGAGCTGAAATTTCTCTCGATCAGAAAAACGGTTGGTTTATTCAGAAAGTAATAAAATAATTTTAAAGGAACACATTAACACAAGGAGACAAAATGAAAACACTAATCATGTTGTCGGTTGCCGTGTGCGCAATCGTTCTGGGCTTTCAGATATTTTCATCTGATACGCTTCAGGAAAATTCTTATTCGGATTATATCGCTTATAAAATAAAAATGAAAAAAGAGCGAGCTAATCTGAAATATGATCAACCTGATAAAGCAATGCTCTGGTATTATGAGCAAAGAGCTTTCCCGAATAATTCAATTCCTGATAATTGGCGAGAAGAAGCTTATCGTCATATTCAAATTCATAATCGTTCAACTGAATCATCACCGAATGCATTAAACTGGTCACAAGTAGGACCTTCTAATGTAGGAGGAAGAATAAGAGCTATTGCAGTTCATCCATCTGATCCGAACACAGTTTATCTCGGTGCGGTTGCAGGCGGAGTATGGAAATCAACCAACGGTGGAAGTACATGGACAGCACTTAATGACTTTATGGAAAACCTTGCAGTTTGTGCGCTGGTGATTGATCCGAATAATCCTAATACAATTTATGCAGGAACAGGTGAAGGATTTTTTAATCTCGATGCAATCAGAGGAGCCGGAATTTTCAAATCAACAGATGCCGGAAATAGCTGGACAAAACTTGCATCAACAAACAATCAGAATTTTTATTATGTGAATGATCTTGATATCAACAGCACAAACGGAATTCTTTATGCTGCAACAAGAAAAGGTTTATATGCATCTTCTGATGGAGGAAATTCATTCGCAACATTACTTTCAGGTGGTGGCTCTGATGTCCATTGCACCGATATTGAAATAGCTTATACATCACCTGTAAGAATTTATGCTACATTTGGTTTGTTTAACCAATCAGCAATTTGGCTATCAACTGATGGGGGTTCAACTTTTGCACAGAATTATTCTCAAACAAATATGGGAAGAATTGAGATTGCTGTTAGTAAATCTAATCCGCTAGTGGCTTATGCTTCATTTATGAGTTTAAGTACTTACGGAGCTGGACATTTTATTATTACAACTAACGGTGGTTCATCATGGAGTGCTGTTAATATTCCAGGTCCGTCTTATTCGGGCGCTTCAACTTTTCTTGGTGGTCAAGGCTGGTATGATCACATTCTTGCTGTTGATCCTGATAATCCGAATATAGTTTTAGCAGGTGGAATTGATAACTGGAAAACAACTAATAATGGTTCAAGCTGGGTTCAGAAAACTAATTGGTATTCTCAAACCGGTGCACCACCATATGTTCATGCTGATCAACATGTTTATGTATACGCTCCATCAAACTCTAACATCGTTTATCTTGGTAATGACGGTGGAATTTATAAATCAACAAATAGAGGTGAAACCTGGACTGCGATAAATAATAATCTTCCAATTACACAATTTTATTACGGTGCTGTTGCGCCAAGCGGTTCAAATTATTACGGCGGAACGCAGGATAATGGTACATTGAAAACCACCGGTTCATTAAATTGGACTGAAATTCTTGGTGGTGATGGTGGTGCTACTGAAGTTGACTTCTTGAATCCGAATAACATTTATATGGAATATGTTAACTTCGCTTTTTTCAAATCAACAAATGGTGGTTCAACATTTTTCAAAGCAATGACAGGAATACCAACTGGTCCGAATTTTTATGACGGCACTACGGACAGAACATTATTCATTACTCCTTTCTCGATGGACCCAAACAACTCAAATATAATTGTTGCTGGAACCTATCGTGTCTGGAGAACTACAAATGGTGCAGGAAACTGGACCGCAATAAGCGGTGATTTAACAGGTGACGGAACAGGACAAAACGGAGCTTCAATCTCAACAGTAATTGTTGCAAAAGGAAATTCCAATGTTATTTATGTTGGTTGTTCAAACGGAAGAGTTCAGGTTACTACTGATGCTGGCGCAAGCTGGAATTTGCGAAACTCAGGTTTACCAACTCTTTATGCAACAAGAATAGCAACTGATCCAAATAATCC
>JAIMAZ010000364.1 GCA_023511695.1 Ignavibacterium sp. | reverse complement strand
GTTTCATCCGGACCCGGCTCATTTACTGGTTTACGCATCGGAATGGCTGCAGCTAAAGGAATTGCTGCAGGATTGAATTTACCAATTATTCCGGTTCCAACATTCGAAGCACTTGCCTTTCAACTTTCACAAATCCTTCCGGAAGGACAGAAATTTGTTATTGCTAACAAAGCAAACCGCGATGAAGCATATTTTGCGAAGTTTCATGTTAAAAACAATAATTATATATTTGAAGGGGAATTAAAAATATTACCAATTACTGAGATTAAACTTTATGACCAAGAGCTATTATTTGGTAATATCTCAGCTAATCCTGAAAAATTGATTTCACCTGAACCTGAATTCGTA
Organism: Ignavibacterium sp.; assembly: GCA_023511695.1. Lineage (GTDB taxonomy): Bacteria > Bacteroidota > Ignavibacteria > Ignavibacteriales > Ignavibacteriaceae > Ignavibacterium. Next base: position 2,279 of record JAIMAZ010000364.1, on the reverse strand, counting down.
GGTTCCTGGGCAATTAAGTTTGGTAAAAATAAATTAGTTAAAGATTTTGATTTTCTTGAGCCAAACTACATTAAAGATTTTATAGTTAAGGAGGTTAAAAAATGATAAAGAAGATCTTTTCATTACTTGTGATTTTTTCATTTGCAGTATTTGCACAGTTAGTCGGACCAAAAGCCGGCGCACAGATAACAGAACACAACTTTGGGGATATAAAACAAGGCGATGTGGTATCTTATGATTTTAAGATAACAAACAATGGTGGTGATGTATTAAAGATAATAGATGTTAGAGCTTCCTGCGGATGTACCGCAGCTCAACCAGATAAGAAAGAATTAAAGCCAGGCGAAACAACAACAATTAAAGTAACATTTAATTCAAAAGGAAGAAAAGGCGCGCAGGTAAAAACCGTTCGTGTTATTACCAATGATCCCGAAAAAAGTGATATTAACTTTGTGATAAGATGTAACATACTTGTCGATCAGAGCAATTCTCAACCTTCCGGTGCTTCATTATTCCTTCCAGAAAATCAATTTAATTTCGGAAAGGTGAAAGAGGGAACAACTGTTTCGCATACTTTTGAATTGGTAAATAAAGGTTCTGATATACTTGAAATTAAAGATGTCAGAACTTCCTGCGGCTGCACTGCTGCATTAGTAAGCAGCTCGACTCTAAAACCTGGTGAAAAAGGGACGCTTAAAGTTGATCTTGATACAAAGGGAAGGCAGGGTAAAATGAGCAGAACTATTTCTATTGTTTCAAATGATTCTGAACAGTCAACTAAAGTTATTACAATTTATGCAGAGGTTTTAAAAAATTAATATGCCATGGTTTAGAAGATCAAAACAGAATATTGCACCTGACTCTCAGAAGAGAGAACTTCCTGATGGACTTTGGGAGAAATGTCCGGAGTGTGGTGAGATAATCCACAAGAAACAGCTTGAATTAAATTACTGGACCTGCCTTAAATGTGATTATCATTGGCGCATTGGAAGCAAAGAGTATATTTCTTTTTTGCTGGATAAAAATTCCTTTAAGGAAATGGATCGGAAAATGCGCTCTGCTGATCCACTTAATTTTAAGGATACAAAAAAATATTCTGACAGAATAAATGAAACTATCAAAAAACTCGATCTTTATGATGCTGTAAGAACGGGAACTGGAAAGATTGAAGGAAGAGATGTAGCATTTGGCTGTATGGATTTTGAATTTATTGGCGGCAGCATGGGCTCTGTAGTTGGTGAAAAGATTTCACGATTGATTGATAAAGCTTATAAAGATAAACTTCCAACTATAATTATCTCACGAAGCGGAGGCGCACGAATGATGGAAGGTGCTTACTCACTAATGCAGTTAGCAAAAATTAGTGCGAGACTTACCAAACTTGCTGAAGCCGGACTACCATACATTTCAGTTCTTACAGATCCAACTACAGGCGGAACTACTGCAAGTTATGCAATGCTTGGTGATATTCATATTGCCGAGCCAAAAGCATTGATTGGTTTTGCTGGTCCAAGAGTTATTAAGCAGACAATAGGAAAAGATTTGCCTGAAGGTTTTCAGCGCTCTGAATTTTTACTTGAAAAAGGATTTATAGATTTTATATCTCACAGAAAAGATTTAAGAAATAATCTGATTCGTGTTCTTGATTTACTCACTTAAAGAATCTCAGATTAAACTTACATCGCCAATAGTAATTTTCTCGATTCCTTCTTTTGTTTTTAAGAGGAGGAATCCTTCTTTATCAATATCCTCAAAAATTCCATTCTTAACTATTTCACCTTCTTTGATATAAACTTTCTCACCGAGCATTCTGCATTTCTCTTTCCATTCGCGGGTTATGTATTCAGGTTCATCAAGAATTTTACTTAGATAGAATTCAAAATTATTCAGAATCTCAGCTAATAATTTTTCTCTTTCGACTTCTCTTCCAAGTTCAATTCGTATTGATGTTGGCGGATAATTAAACTGTCCCTGAAAGATTGATTGGTTTACATTAACACCTATTCCAACTACAACTCTGTCAATCCGATTTCCTTGAGAAGCTGACTCAAGCAATATCCCACAGGTTTTTTTCTTATTTATCAAAACATCATTTGGCCACTTGAGTTCGGTCTTTAACTGATATAAATTTTCAATAGATGAAGCAACTGCCAATGAAGCAGAAAAATTTATAAGGTTAAGGTGCTCAAAAAATTTATATTCTTTGAAAAGCAAAATGGAGAATGTAAGATTTTGTTCTTTGGAACTGTACCACACACGATCTTTTCTTCCTCTTCCTT
>JAIMAZ010000363.1 GCA_023511695.1 Ignavibacterium sp. | reverse complement strand
CTACAACAATTGCTGCTAAAAGAAATTCAGTAATGTTACCTGCCAGCATAACTTTGATATTTCTAATCAGTTTATCAACATCAACACTTAGGAAATTCTCTTTTGCTTTAGCTCTGAAAGTATTCGGAATAAGTGTTCCGAAGTGAGTCCATGCATAGATGAACCAACTTGTAATCACTATCAGAAATTGTAATGCAAAAGAAATAATAAAACTTATTTTCTTTTTAACAACCAAAAAGAAAAATAAGCTGACAGCAAACACACCTAAAAATTCCGGTCTAAGCAGAAAAGCTAATCCGATCACTAATCCCAAAATATTTGATGGTTCGTACTTTTTTTGTAGCAAAAGAATCATACAAATAATCGATGCACTCATAACAGCACTGGCTTCCATACCGGAAATAGACCACTTGATGAAGAACGGATTTAATGCAAGACTTAATAGCAGAAATATTCTTAATGAAAACTTTATGTTAATAATTCTCAGAACATAGTTCATTAGTAAAATTGTAATAACACTAAATACTCCACTAAGTATTCTGATGCTTAACTCAGGATTATTTGTGAGTAAGGATAAAAGAACATTAAGAATAACCCAAAGAGGAGAAGTTGTTCCGTATGTTTCAGTGCCGGTAAAAGTAAATTTGCCGGTTTCAATGAATCCTTGAATAAAGCCTACGTGAATGAATGTATCATCACCCATAAAGTCTGGGAAAAACAGATAAGCAATTGCAATAGGAAGTACAGATAGCACAAGAATGATTACTGATTCAAATTTATTTATTCCGGAAAAAAGAGGAGATATATTTTTTAACCTATCCATTTTTTCCAGACTTCAGGTTGATATCCAACAGTAACAAGATTTCCATTCCGCACAATCGGAGTTTTAAGCAGCAAAGAATCATTCAGAAGCTCTTCTTCAATATCAAATTTCATATACTGCATTCCTCTTTCTTTGTATCGTTTACCTTCTGTATCAATAAGTTCATCAAATGGAATTACCCGTGAGATGTTTTCAAGCTCACCTTTAGTTAATCCTTTTTCCGCCAAATCACGAAAATGAAATGAAATTCTTCTTTCCTTAAAAAATCTTTCTGCCTTCTGAGTTTCTTTACATTTTTTAGTACCAATAATCTGAATGTTCATAATTACATCACTTCAAACTTTTGAGTTCGTTTTGTTCTTGGGAATCTGCTTTTCAATCCTTCTTCTGTTTTAATTGCTGTACCAAGAACGATGTTGTTATACTTTACAACATATTGTCCGGTTGCAAGTTCTGAATTTTTAATTTTCATTCCTGTCAGATATAACTCTAACTCCTCTTTGTCTTTTATTTCATAAATAAATTTTTTAACAGCACTGCCCAAAACCTGAGCTCCGTTTGAATGTAGAGTTATTCTTTGTTTCTTGTCAAGACTGCCAAACTTTGTCCCGATTCTGTTAAAGATTGCAGGATTGTCATCGTGCCAATCTTTATTGATGATATAAATATCTCTTCCTTTGAAAATAAATTTATATTCATTAAAAACATTTTCATCAACACCGAAGTGCTCAGCAAGATAATTTAAGTATGGTAAAAATTCTTTGTGAGTAGCTTTAACAATTTTAATATCAGAATCCGGTAACTGCATTTTTTCCATTGGTTCGGTTTCGGAAATTTTTTTCATCCGTACCAGAAAGAAACCATCAGAATCAATTTCCCAAGGTAAAATTCTTATAGCTTTTTCAATTTGTTGATTTAATTTTATTCCATCGTATTCAGTGAATGCTTTATGTGTTTTAACAGGCAGGTTAACTTCAAGTATTTCAACAGGATAATTTTTTAGAATTGTATCAATGACCATTTCATTCTCTTCCACCGATAAAGTACAGGTCGAATAGACAATTTCACCATCAACTTTTGCCATTTTAATTGCGGCGACTAACAGCTTTGTTTGTAAATCATGAAGTCGGTTTGCATGCTCTAAAGACCACCATTTACTTACTTCCTCTTTTTTCTGAATAATTCCAAGTCCGCTACAAGGTGCATCAACAAGAACTTTATCGAAATAGTTATCATACACTTTGCTGAGAAGTTCGCCTTTGAAATTTAAAATACCGGCATTGATGATATTCAGTCTATCGAGATTAAACACAAGTGATTTAATTCTGTTGATATCAATTTCGTTTACAATTAAAGTTCCTCTGTTGTTCATCATTTCTGCCATCTGAGTTGTTTTAGAGCCTGGCGCTCCGCATAAATCCATTACAAAATCTTTCTCATCTGGTTTAAGTGCTAACGGAGGAAGCATTGATGATAAACCTTGTATGTAATAAAATCCTAAAATTTGCTCAACAGTTTTACCAACAAGGTCATTTTCATCTGAAATTACTTTTAAGGCCTTTGAAAAATTCTCAACTGGTTCAGTGAAAATTCTGTATTTGTCAGCAAGAAGATTTTGCAAATACTGAACAGAAATTTTATTTGTATTTACTCTCAGATAATCTTTCGGTGTTTGCTGAATATATTCCTGATAAGCTTCAGCGGTTTCTTTGCCGTAAAGTTTTTCAAAATATTCGTATGCCTTTGAAGTTTTTTCCATTCGATTAGTATCTCACAAGATTTAATGTTTTAAGTATTTCTGAAAC
>JAIMAZ010000362.1 GCA_023511695.1 Ignavibacterium sp. | reverse complement strand
ATATAGAAAACATAAATCCTGCCACTCATCAGCTTCGTGAATTATTTTCAGATGAAATACTGCTGAAGGAAACTTCATATAAAACTTTAATCGAATCCACTGAAAAATTTTTCGAATTGGAAAAACCTGTTGGTAATGCCGGATTGAATTTAATTTCATTTCTTAAAAAACCTGTTATCACAAATCCATATAACATCGAGCTTCAACTTGATTTTATAAAAGAAAACTGGAAATCTTACATTGGAGAATACTTCATCAAGAAAATTCTCGGTGGAAAGGATTTAATTCACGAAGATTATAAATTATTTGTTCAGCACGGCGGAGGCGAAAAAGCAACTCCGCCAGTTCCTTTTTATGATTATGATGCTGAATATTTGAAATCATTAAAACAGAAACTCGCTGAAGGCAAAAAGTTATCACCTGAAGAATATGAATACTATCAGCTTGAAATAAAAAAATTCAGTCAGGATGTGGATTGGATGCCAAAGGTTGTAATGCTTGCGAAGAATGTTTATGTGTGGCTCGATCAATTGTCAAAAAAATATCAGAGAGAAATAAAACATCTTGATCAGATTCCGGATGAAGAACTTGACCAACTTGCAAGATGGAATTTTAATGCATTGTGGTTGATTGGAATCTGGGAACGAAGCAGTGCTTCACAAAAAATTAAACAGATGATGGGCAATCCTGATGCGGCTGCTTCAGCTTACTCATTGTTTGATTATGTTATTGCCAGAGATTTAGGCGGTGAATCTGCTTTTGAAAATCTTAAACAGCGATGCTGGCAAAGAGGAATAAGACTTTCAAGCGATATGGTTCCAAATCATACAGGAATTTATTCCAAATGGGTAATTGAAAAACCAACTTACTTTATTCAATCATCAAATCCGCCTTTTCCTGCTTACAAGTTTGCCGGACCAAATCTATCAGAAGATGAAAGAATAGAAATAAGAATTGAGGATCAGTATTTCACAAGAACTGATGCAGCAGTTGTGTTTGAGAGACTGGACAGATTCACCGGTGAGAAAAGATACATTTATCACGGCAACGATGGAACGAATATGCCGTGGAATGATACCGCACAGCTTAATTTACTTTTGCCTGAAGTTCGCGAATCTTTGATTCAAACAATTATGCATGTTGCACGAAAAACTCCAATCATCAGATTTGATGCAGCAATGACTTTGACTAAAAAACATTATCAAAGATTATGGTTTCCAATTCCCGGCACTGGTGGTGCAATTCCTTCAAGAGCTGATTATGCAATGACCAGATCAGAATTTGACGAAGCAATGCCAAATGAATTCTGGCGCGAAGTTGTTGACAGAATCAATTCGGAAATGCCGGATACACTTTTGCTTGCTGAAGCTTTCTGGCTGATGGAAGGTTATTTTGTCCGCTCACTCGGAATGCATCGTGTTTACAACTCTGCTTTTATGCATATGTTTATGAAAGAAGAAAATTCAAAGTACAGAGAACTGATGAAAAACACTCTTTCCTTTGACCCCGAAATTCTTAAGAGATATGTAAACTTTATGAGTAATCCTGATGAGGAAACTGCGATAAATCAGTTCGGTAAAGGCGATAAATATTTTGGCGTTGCTACAATGCTTGTTACATTGCCCGGCTTACCAATGTTCGCTCACGGACAAATTGAAGGTTTCTCTGAAAAGTATGGAATGGAATATAAACGGGCTTATTATAATGAGTTCGCTGATTATCATTTAATTTATCAACACGAAAGAGAAATTTTTCCATTGATGAAAAAAAGATATTTATTCAGTCAGGTGGAAAATTTTGAACTTTATGATTTTATTTCCCCGACAGGTGATGTAAACGAGAATGTTTTCGCTTTCACAAATCAGCATCAGCAGGAAAAATGTTTGGTGGTTTATAACAACTCATATTTCGAAGCATTCGGTTTGATAAACTTTTCCTGTCAGAAAACCCGACAAAACGAAGGCGTTACTTTGAGCAAAAAAATTGCTGAGGCATTCCAGTTAAATAATTCCTCATCTTTCTTCTACATCTATAAAGATTTCGTGAAGAACGAAGAATTTATTCTTAAAGGCAGTGATGTCTGGAATTTTGGAATAAGCTTTCATCTGAAAGGATATGAAAGAAAAGTTTTTCTTGATTTCAGAGAAGTCTTTGATTTTGATGGAAGATATAATCGCGTCTACACTTATCTGCAAGGAAGAGGAGTTCATTCAATTGAAGAAACAATTAAAGAACTTGAACTGCTTCCCTTCCACGAATCATTTGTTAATCTTTTCATTACTGATTTTCTTGATGATTTAGCAGCTGATGAAAAAGAAATTTCATTTCCGGAAAAACACTTAAATGATTTTGCTGAATTATACAAAGTGAAAATAAATAGCAGCAAAACCAATGAAGAGATTAAAAAATCTTTTACTGATTCTGCTGCGTTAATACAGAATTTCAATTCATCAGTAAAGAAGATACAATCCCAAAAAAGCAGGCCGAAAGAAATTGAGCAATTAGTAAACATATTATCTTTAGATGGGAATAAATCAGAACATACATCAGCTAAGAAACAAACTTTTTCTTATTTGTATCTTTATAAAGTACTTGATGAACTATTTGAAATAACAATTAATGAATCTGCATTTCATAAC
>JAIMAZ010000037.1 GCA_023511695.1 Ignavibacterium sp. | reverse complement strand
ATATTGACCATAAAATAGTAAGTGATTCAACAACTAAAAGGAAATAAAAAACGCTTTCTTTAATCTGAAATGGATAAGGATTATTTGAAAAAAGATATTCACCATAGAAAACAAGTTCAATCGGGAATAAAATGAAGAGCGCAAAAAGATTTGGCAATGAAGAGTAAATAATCACAGCCAAAATATCTTTGAATCTAGCTTTAATATTTAAGAGTGAAATTATTTTCTGAAGCATTAATGATAAGAACAAAAAAAGTATAATCGTAATTCCAAATGAAATCAGTAAAAGTAAGAATGTGTTTAATTTGATTTCTTCATAAACGAATGGTACTGAAATAAATCTTGATAATATTAAAAAACGAATTGATTGAAAGAATAAAAGAAAAAAAATATAATTCTTGTGTTCTGAAAATTTTATTTTCCTGAAAGTTTCGGCAGGAGTGTCAATTATTCTGACTAAAGTTTCACCTAAATCAATATTGACTATTCTATCACGGAGAAATGCTTTGCAGTTACTGCATTTATATTCGTATTCGGGATTTCGGCTTCCACAGTTATTGCAAATAATTTCGTTCTTATAACTCAATTTAATTTTATCCTGAGATTTATCTGAAAATCATTTCTGCCCAAATTTTCATTAACATTAAAATCAAATAAATGTGCATCTACATAGGCATCTACAAGATTAAGTAGGTAAAGCAATCCCAAATAAATAGTAAACTTATCACGCTGGTCTCGATAAAAATTGCGCAACCGTCTATAATACTCTGATTCAGATGATTGATAAAGAGACTTGTAATCGTTATACAGATTATTGTTATCAACCCAATTATAAACAAACCATACTGCAGTTCCCCAGATAACCGGAATTTTCCAATAAGATTCATTATAAAACTGTCCCCAACCGGGAATTACAGCACTTCGGGCAACAGCTCCCCAAGGCGATTTACTCATAACAAATACTGTATCAGAAGTCGTTTGGTTGGATATATTATTTTCAATATTCTGCGAATATGAATTAATGTAAAAAGTTAAAAGTAAAAAAATAATTTTAACTGTAAGATTTGTTGATGATTTCAAATAATTCAAGCAATCTTTCCAATTCATCATTTGAGTAGAATTCTATTTTGATTTCACCTGTTCCATCTTTTCTCTGATTACAAATTACCTTAGTTCCAAAAATTCTTCTTAATCTATCTTCAAGATCATTTGTATGAATATGAGAAGCAGAAGTGTTTACAGAAATACTGTTAATATTTTTTGAACTACCTTTTTTAACTGAAATTTGTTTTGCCAGTTGTTCAACTTTTCTTACTGATAATCCATCTTTAATAATTTTATCAAGAGCAAAAAGCTGAAGTTGCTCAGTTGGTAAACTAATTAAAGCTCTTGCATGTCCCATTGAAATTTCATCTTTAATAAGGGCATCCTGAATTCTATCAGGTAATTTTAATAAACGGATTGTATTAGCAATTGTAGTTCTATCTTTCCCAACTTTCTCAGCAATTTCTTCTTGTGTTAAATGACATTCTTCCATCAAACGTTTGTAAGCTTTTGCAACTTCAATCGGATTAAGATGTTCACGCTGAATATTTTCAATCAGAGCAAGAGCGAGTAAAATTTCATCAGAATCAACTTTAATTATGTATGCAGGAATTTCTTTATAGCCTATATCTTTGAATGCTCTTAATCTTCTTTCACCTGAAATTAATTGATATCGGTTACCCTGAACTCTTCTAACGGTAATTGGTTGAATCAAACCATTGATTAAAATTGATTTCTTTAATTCTTCTAATGCAGCCAAATCAAAATTTGTTCTTGGCTGAAATGGATTTGGTGAAATTAAATCAACAGCAATCTTGGCGAGTACGTCAACCTGTTTTCCATCATCAAGTTTTATGTTTGAAAGATCTGTTATTTTCTCACCACTCTTATCTTCAATCAGATTCGGATTGATAAGGGCATCTAATCCCCGACCTAAACTGGATTTCATCTTACTCATTACCTTGTTTGTTATTTGCTGTTATTGAATTTCTTTCTAATAATTCTGCGGCTAAAGACATATAATTTTTTGCTCCGGAAGAGATAGCATCGTAAAGAATAATTGGCTTTCCATAGCTTGGTGCTTCTGAAATTCTTACATTCCTATGAATTACAGTGTTATATACTTTATCACCAAAATATTTTCTTACTTCTTCTGCAACCTGATGTGATAATCTAAGTCTTGAATCAAACATTGTTAGCAGCACACCTTCAATTGCAAGCTCAGGATTGAAATGCTTCTTAACTATATTTATTGTGTTGAGAAGTTGTCCTAATCCTTCCAAAGCAAAGTATTCACATTGAACAGGAATAAGAACTGAATCTGAAGCAGTTAAAGCATTAAGTGTAAGCAAACCCAATGAAGGCGGACAATCAATCAAAATAAAATCATAATTATTTCCGATTTCTTTCAAAGCATTTTTCAGCCTTGCTTCCCGACCATCAACATCAACAAGTTCAATTTCTGCACCCACGAGATTAATATTCGAAGGCAATAAATCCAGGAAAGGCATAAAGGTGCTAATGATAGCATCATTAATGCGAACTCTATCAGCTAAAACATCGTAAACAGAAATTTGCTGATTAGTCACACTTAATCCACTTGAGGAATTTGCCTGCGGATCTATATCAACTAGTAAGGTTCTTTTTTCAGCAGCGGCAAGTAAGGAAGACAAATTAATTGCTGTAGTTGTCTTCCCTACTCCGCCTTTCTGATTTGCTATCGAAATAATTTTTGCCATTAAAAAAAATTAAAAATTTTGTGTGCTAAAATAAATTTTCTGCAACTGACTAAAAAGTAATTCAGATTTCAATTTCTTCACCGAAGTTCATAATTCTGCAATTAAATCCTTTCTCTGAAACTTTCTTTTGGAATTCCTGTGGATCTGCCTCAATTACTCCGAATGTATTATAATGCATCGGAACAACATTTTTAGGTTGAACTAACTCAACTGCTTTAACAGCATCAGTAATTCCCATTGTAAAGTTATCACCAATCGGACATAACATATATTCAATTGGATTATTCATTTCTCCGATAAGTTTCATATCGTAAAACAGCCCTGTGTCACCAGTATGATAAATATTTTTTCCTTCAATCGTTAATACAACTCCGGCAGGTTCTCCTGCATATTGACCATCTGGAGTAATTGAGCCATGATGTGCAATTGTGAATTTAACTCTTCCAAAATCAAATTGATGTGAACCACCGATATGCATATTGTGAGCTTTCATGCCCTTTGATTTTAACCATTCAGCTAGTTCGTTTACAGTAATAAAGAGAGAATTACACCTCTTGGCAATTTTTAAAGCATCACCTAAATGATCACCGTGCGCGTGAGTCAGAACAATGAAGTCAGCATCAACCTGATTTGATTTGGTTTTGCTAACGGGATTATCATCAAGGAAAGGATCGATAAGTATTGAATGTTTTCCTGATTTTATCTGAAAAGCCGAATGACCAAAATATTTTAGTTTCATATTAACCTCTCTATTTATGAGATGATTTTATAAAATGATTTTAGTGTTCTGCTTTTAACGAATCTTTTAAGTTCTATCTCAAATTCTTCCTGCAAGATATTCCTTTTTTCTTTTATCTTATGCTCAAGTTCATCACTTACTTCCACATTTTCATTTTTAAGTGAGTTAATATTTTCTAAAAACACATCAAGGTCACGAACTGAACCTGATAAATCCTGAAGTTTTTCAATTTTGTTATACAATCTCATAAATAATTTCTTTTCATAACAGACTAAAAATAATTCCATATTGTATCTTACTCTTCTTAATGCTATCCGGACATCGTGCAAAGGTTCAATATCTTTTGTCTTAAAGTACTCATCAACATAATAAAGCAAATTATCAAATCTGTTCAACAGAATGATGTTCGCTATCTTGAGCAGATGTTTTGAATAACGGAGCTTTTCAATTTTCCATTTTTTCTTTGACATATTACAACATCAGTACTTTGATAAATCCTTTAATTGCCTGCCAGGCTTTCATTTTGCTATTTTGATTTTCATACACAGTCGGAACATCCACAAATTTTATTTTGAAATTTTTTCTTGCAGCATAAACTAAAATTTCACTTTCAGCTTCAAATCCAGTGAAAGAAGTTTTTACGCTTTCTAATACTTTTCTTCTATAAATTCTGAATCCACATTGACTATCTTTGATTTCAACTCCCAGCTTTTTTGAAAGAAGAAATGATGTAATCCTGTTGCTGAGAATTCTCTGTAAAGGCATATTTTTCAAATCATTCATTCTATTTCCGATAACAATGTCACACACAGAAATTATATCCAACATTTTAGGAATTAATTCAGGTTTATGCTGAGCATCAGCATCAAGTGTAACGATTATCTGAGAATTCAGTTCAATTGCCTTTTCAAAACCTTTTCTTAACGAATAACCCTTACCAAAATTTTTTTCATTTGAAATCAAAATAACATTTTTGAAATCTTTAATCTGTTCAGCAGAATTATCTGTTGAACCATCGTCAACTGCAATAACTATATCTGTATAATTCAGAGTTTCGGAAATGACACCACGAATAAAATTACGCTCATTATAAAAAGGAATAACCGCAGCAATATTAATTTTTCTTTCTGAGCTGTTCAATAAAATTTTTCCATCCTGTTTGTTGCGGAGCTCTAGTTGCGTTGATTAATCTTTTAATAAGAGCTTCTTTAGATAATCCCATAGTTAGTTCCCCATTCTCGGCAACAGAAATACTTCCTGTTTCTTCAGAAACTATAACACTGATTACATCTGCCTGTTCAGATATTCCTAATCCTGCACGATGCCTCATTCCCAACGAATTACCTTGCCATGAAGTAATTACTGAAAGAGGTAATGTACATCTTACGGCTTCAATAACATCTCCTTTTACAATCACGGCTCCATCGTGTAAAGGTGATCTCGGAAAAAAGATAGTTGTTAACAAAGATTTAGTAAGCTTGGAATTAATTATTTCACCTGTTTCAGCGAAACCTCTTATGCCAGAAGATTTAACAACAACTATCAAAGCACCGTGTTGATGTTGTGAAAGTTCATAAGCTGCTTCAGCAATAATCTGAGCTGATTCATTAATTTCTGATTTGAAGAACCTTTTAATGAATGGATTCCTTGCAAGTATAACAAGTAATCTTCTTATTTCAGGTTGAAATAAAATGACAAAAGCAATTACCCAAACATCAGTTATAAGTTTTAACAACCAGCTTACTGCTCTGAGATGAATTAACTGAGCAATAAAAGAGAAAAATAAAATTATAATCAGACCGACAAATATTTGAGCAGCAACAGTTCCACGAAGAATTGTATAAAGTTTGTAAAAGATAAATGATACAATTGCTATATCAATTACATCCGACAGAGTAATTGTTAAAAATCCTATTTTAAATAAATCAATCACATTAACTCAAATTATTTCACTAAGTAATTTAATAATTTGTTTCCCATTTTTAACATTGTGCGTTCGGATTATTCTTGCTGAGTTAAATATTGAAACTGCTTCCATTGCTGCAGTTGGTAAATCTCTTTGATCAACTTCAATATTTAAAGTTTTTCCGATGAATGACTTTCTTGATACTCCAATTAAAATCGGACAACCAATTGACTTAAAATCTTTTAGTCTTTTAATGATAGAAAAATTATCCTTGACTGACTTACCAAAACCAATTCCGGGATCAACGATGATATTTTTTATTCCTCTATTCTTTGCGAAAGTTACTTGTGAATATAGAAAATCATAAATTTCAGAAACTACTTCATTATACTCTGGATTTAACTGCATAGTTTTTGGAGTGCCTTTGATATGCATTAGAACTACAGTTGCATTGTAATGAGCACAGATATCTGCAATTTCGGGATCAAAAGTAAAACCACTAATGTCATTTATAATTTTTGCTCCTGATTGAAGTGCCATTTCTGCAACTTTAGATTTATAAGTATCAACTGAAATTATGGTCTCAGGTTTTTTCTCCAAAATTTTTTGAATTACAGGAATCACCCTGCTAATTTCTTCATCTTCTGATATAGGTTCAGAACCAGGACGGGAAGATTCACCTCCAACATCAATTATATCGGCTCCATCGTCAATCATTTCCAAGGCGTGATAGACTGCAAGGTCTTCAGTTAAATATTTACCACCATCAGAAAAAGAATCAGGAGTTACATTTAGTATACCCATCAGATATGGTTTGTCAAACGAAAACAACTTTTCTCCAATCTTAAACTCTGGAATTAGCGAATAATTGTTTATAGAAACCAGAATTTCTTCAACCAATGAATTTGATCTGATTAGACTTAATTCCTGAAATTTATTGATTTGTTTTTCAAATGAGTCAATAAGGAAAATTAAATCAACCGATTGATTGTTTTTTTCAATTTTCAACAAACTTTTAGTACGGAATAATTCCTGTAATAATAAACCTGAGTCATTAACAAGTTTGTTTGGAACATTGCGAATTTCCAGTAAGTAATTTGAATATACTCCGGAGAAATCGTGAGAATATTTATTCGAAAGATACTTACATAAATTTCTATCATCACGATGTAGAATCTGTGCAATCATAAAGTGAAATAATATTGATAAGTTCTTTATTTCGACGAGATTATATTCTTTAGTTCAGTTGTTGCTGCGCTAATATTATCTGCCTTAAAAATTGAAGCACCAGCAACAAAGACATCAACCCCGGCATCTGCAAGTGTTCTGATATTCTGATTATTTATTCCGCCATCAACTTCGATTAAAAACTTTGCGCGAAATTTTTCACGCAATTCAACTGCTTCGTGAATTCTTCGAATCGAATTTGGAATAAATTTTTGTCCACCAAAGCCTGGATTAACAGTCATAATAAGCAATAAATCAATATACTCGGCAATATCTTTTATTGACTGAACAGGCGTAGAAGGGTTAATAACAACGCCGGCTTTTGCTCCAAGTTCTTTTATCTGATTTATCAATCTGTTAAGATGGATTACCTCTTCAACGTGCACCGTTATATAATCAGCACCTGCCTGAATAAAATCATTAATATAAAGTTCGGGACTTTCAATCATCAAGTGAACATCAAGCGGAAGATTTGTTATTCTGTTTACTGCTTCCACTATAAATGGACCAAATGTAATATTCGGAACGAAATGTCCATCCATTATATCGCAGTGGATCCAATCTGCTCCAGCTATTTCAACAAGTCTTATTTGCTGAGAAAGATTTGTAAAATCTGCTGAAAGAATTGATGGAGCTAAAATTTTCATAAATTATTCTTCTATTATTTCTAATGGTTCTTTAATAGTTCCCTGCTTAGTAATGAAGAGATCAACCTTTTCACCGGGATTTAATTTGTTTCCCGGAACAGGATACTGATCCAGGACTGTATTTGGGAGCAAAGTATTTGAAATCTGATAAGTAATTTTTCCGACCGTAAGTGAGCTATCCGAAAGAATTTTCTGAGCCTCCGAAAGTGATTTACCAATTAAATCAGGAACTTCTATTGTACCCTCAGTTTGTCCACTACTAACAAAAATTTTAATAGTCTCACCCTTTTTCAGTTTTGTTCCTTCAATATATTGTTGATCGAAAATCATATCTTTAGGATAATTCGAAGCAACAAGTTCAACCTGACCAAGCTTTAGTCCAACCCTTTCAAGAGCAAGTTTTGCATCAACAATATTCTTTCCCTTTAACTGAGGAACTGTTACAAGCTGTTCTCCTCCACTCACAAATAAATAAACTGTTCTACCCTTCTTAACAATTTTCCCGGCTTCAGGTTTTTGCAGAAAAATTTTTCCAGCCGGTTGATTAGTTCCATAAGAAGTATCAGCAATGACCGGTTCAAAGCCAGCATCTTCAAGCTTTTCTATTGCTTCAAAGTCTGATAAGCCAACAACTTTCGGAACTACCTCTTCAGACGAGCTTACATACCACGGCATAATTATATTGTCAAGAATGAGCAGGAAAACAATTATTGCTCCAATTGTGATGAGAGATTTTTTTACAAACGGTTTTTCGAGTAGATTTTTCATTATTCCAAATATATTTATGATGTGATACTTAATCAAACTTTTATGATTTAATCTTTTCACGATTTAGTAAATTTGAATTGAAATTTATTGTAAATGATAAAAATGTAAATGATAAAAAGTTATTTCTTTCTTAACAGACAAATTCTTGATGTCAGAGATTCTATTCTTAATAAAAAAATTTTAGAAGCTTTTACTCAGGAAAAAGAAAAATTAGTTATAGAATTAGAAGATGAAGATAATCTTTATCTTGAATTTTGTGTTAATCATTCTCTGCCATACTATCTGATTAAAGATTTTTACTTCCGTTCGAAAAAAAATTCACTGGACTTTTTCGATAACTTAAGAAATAAAAAATTAATTGACCTATTAATTGCAAATGATGACAGAGTCGTTGCATTTTTGTTCGATGATAACTCAGTTCTATATTTTACAATTCGTGGTAAACTAACCAATGTTTACTACAAAACTTCTTCTGAATTTTTATCATTCAAGAAAATTGATGAGAAGGATTTATCAGATGTTGAAGCCGACTTAGTGAATAAAAGTTACATTAGTGAATTTAACATTCCTGATTTCTACTTAATTGAAAACATTGATGATGAAAATGTTCTAAGAAAACAATTCCCTATTTTCGGAAAAGAAATAATTCAGATCGCAAAGACAAAAAATCAATCTTCTTTAGCAGGTGGTTTGAAAACTGTCTTAGAAATAATAAAAAGCAGCAATCCGATTATTTTAGTTAATAGTAAAAACTATGAAATCAAATTTTCGTTTTTAAATCTGCCAAATAGTGGTGAATGTTACGATATTTATGAATTTGAAAATACTAATGATGCATTAGATTTCTATCTCAAAGAGACTCATCAACTATCTTCGCGTAAAGAAAAAACTGAAATAATTCTTAAGCACATTGAAAAGGAATTAAAAAGAATTTCAAATAAACAGAATAATCTTTTAACAATCATTCAGCGTGGAAATAAAGAAGATGAACTAAAAAAAATTGGCAATTTGCTCTTAATTAACTTGAATAAAATCCCACCCAGCTTGCAGATAATATCGCTTGAAGACATTTATGATAATGATAGACTAATAGAGATTAAACTTTATCCAAAACTTTCACCGAAGGAAAATGCAAATAAGTATTTTGAAAAGGCAAAAGAAAGTAAAATTCAGTACGAAAAAGCAAAAGAACTGATCGAAGTAATTTCAAAAGAAAAGGAGAAATTAACTGAGATAAAACACAAAGTATTAAATGCAAAATCAATTAAGGAACTTGAACAAATTGCAAAAGGATTAAAACTTAAAATGAAACCAGAGAAAAATTTAAATGAATCATTAACAGAAAAATTCAAACATTATTTAGTTGATGGCAAGTACAATGTATATGTTGGAAAGGATAGTAAATCAAACGATTTGCTTACACTGAAATTTGCGAAACAAAATGATTATTGGTTTCATGCTCGTTCAGTACCTGGCTCACATGTGGTTTTAAGAATTGACAATGCAAAAGAACCGTTACCTAAATCGGTTCTTAAAAAAGTTGCCTCAATAGCAGCATATCATAGTAAAGCGAAAACCGCTGGTGTTGTTCCCGTATCTTACACCTTTAAAAAATTTGTAGTGAAAAGAAAAGGAATGGAGCCGGGTAAAGTTGCATTGCTAAGAGAAGAAACTCTCTTAGTTTCACCTGAAATTCCTGACGGTGTTGAATTTCTTGAAAGCTGAAACACAAGTAATTGAAACCTCTGAAAAATTAATTGACATTAGTTAAGAATTTAAATAAATTTTCTTCAAAAAAATAAGTTGCAATTACCCGTTCACAAATATACCAGAAAGGAGGTAATACTTATGAAGACAATTACTTGTATTCGATTATTGTTCACTCTTATCTTCACAACGACCAGTCCGATACTTGCCCAATGGGTGCAAACCAACGGACCTTATGGCGGCTATGTAAGATCTCTTGCCGTTTCGGGCACGAATCTCTTTGCCGGGACTTTTGGCGGCGGCGGCGTCTTTCTCTCGACCAACAACGGCACAAGCTGGACAGCAGTCAACACAGGCTTGACGTTCAATCGTGTCTATTCTCTTGCCGTCTCGGGCACGAATCTCTTTGCCGGGACTTGGGGCGGCGGCGTCTTTCTCTCGACCAACAACGGCACAAGCTGGACAGCAGTCAACACAGGCTTGACGAACACTTATGTCTCGTCTCTTGCCGTCTCGGACACGAATCTCTTTGCCGGGACTGAGGGCGGAGGTGTGTGGAGAAGACCGTTGTCGGATATGATTACCTCCGTACAGGAGATACCGGGCGATGTTCCCCATGCGTTTGCTCTAATGCAGAACTATCCCAATCCGTTCAACCCCTCCACACGCATTCCCTTTTCGGTTCGTAGTTCTGAATTCGTGTCGTTAAAGGTGTATGACATGTTGGGTCGTGAAGTCGCAACGCTTGTGAACGAGAATCTCCAGCCGGGCACGTACGAAGTGCAATGGGATGCATCGCATCAGGCGAGCGGTTTGTATTTCTACCAACTCAAAGCCGACGGGTTTGTTGCAACGAGGCGGATGGTGCTGGTGAAATGAAGGCCGTGATGAACATTTTCAAGAAGGAGAACTCTGCAATGGGCTTCAGAAGAATCTCTTTCCTACTGACATCGTTCCTTGTCCTTGCAAGCACAATCGTTGAGGCACAGCAGCCGCGGATTGATTCACTTTCCGCTCAAACACTTACACGCAGCGGTCGTCTGCGCATTTTCGGAGCGAACTTCGGAAGCAGCAACACCGGAAGCCAGGTGCTTGTCGGCGGGTACAGTGCGATCATCTCGCGGTGGAGTGCGTCCCAAATTACTGCCTACGTACCGGAGGAGGCTGGTCCCGGTTCGGTTTCGGTACAGGTTGTCACTTCCGGCGGTTCGAGCAACACTGTGCCGTTGAACGTCACGCTGCGCCAGCGTCAGGGTCGTGTGAAATGGGCATTCGAAGCCGACGTCGAGAATCTCTGGTTCCGTCCCGCACTCGCGCCGGATGGCACCGTGTACGTCCATGGTTCGGAAGGGTATGTGTACGCTCTGACACCCGATGGAGGATTGAAATGGATTCATAAAGCGAACTGGTATGCGTACGTTCCGCCTGCCGCAGGGCCGGAGGGTGAAGTCTATGTCGGTAGCATTCAACGTGTCACTGCCATCAACCCCGATGGAACGGAGCGCTGGAGATTTACCGACACAACTGCGCAAGGATTGAAATGCGGAGGAGCAATAGGACCTGATGGCAACATCTATTTCGCAAATGATTGGGGTCTTGGTGCGTACTCGCTTTCGCGCGCGGGACAAATGCGATGGAACAATCCGGGAAACCCACGAATTATCTGGTACGGTACGACCGGGGCGGAAACTGTCCTGGGGCCGCGCACCAATGGTGGGCCGGTTGAACAAATGTACGTCTACTCAAGTTGGATGCTCCATGCATTTTCTCTGACTGATGGATCACAGCGTTTTGCTATTTCGTTAGGTCAACAGCAGCAAACACAACCTGCAGTAGGGCCTGATGGAGTCATTTATATTACACATCTCAGATCTCAGGGATGGGCGCTTGAAGCATTCAGCCCAACCAACGGACAGAGTCTCTGGTATTATCACGGAAATGCTGTCAGCGGTATGAGTCCGCCGGATGTTGGACCCGACGGAATCGTGTACTATGCTCAAGACGACTCCCGGATCATTGCGTTCAATCCTAACACCCAAACACCAAATTGGACTTATCAGGATGGCACTGTGTTGTACTATCCCACAGTCAGCCCACGCAACGACCTGGTCGTGGCTGGCGGCGTGCTGACCTTTGGCGATGTCGGATTCGTGAAGGGAATCAGTCGCAGTTCCGGTCAACTTCTCTGGACTGTGCCGCTGCCGGGCGCATTCTATCCTTCACCACGAGTTGTACCCGTGCATCATCCACGCTTCACTCCCGATGGCAGCACGGTGTACGTCAGCACAACAATCCTCAGTGGAAGCAGTGCCAATCCGCATTCGTATCTGTATGCCATCGTCGCGGGCGACACGACGACGGATGTTGCCGCTTCGTCGGAAGTGCCGCAGGAGTTTCGGTTGTTCCAGAACTATCCCAACCCGTTCAACCCGTCCACGCGCATTCCCTTTGCGGTTCGAGGTTCGGGGTTCGTGGCGTTGAAGGTGTACGACATTCTCGGTCGAGAGGTACGCACGTTGGTGAACGACAATCTCCAACCGGGAAGGTATGAGGTGACGTTCAACGCCGCTCACCTTGCCAGCGGCGTGTATTACTATCGATTGACAGCAGGAACTTCCAGCGATACCAAGAAACTTATTTTGTTGAAATAGTTGAGGAGATGAAATCATGATTGCATCTTTGACCAGAACCAGTCTTCTCGTTCTGTTGATTGCCGCAGGGAATCTTTCGGTCAATGCACAGAACTTCTGGCAGTACGTGGGGTCTCCGGGTCCGTGGGCAATCCATACGCTGTACGTGGATTCGGGGAATGTTCTGTTTGCCGGCACTTCCGCCGGAGTGCATCGTTCGACAAACGGTGGGATTGCGTGGCACGCTTCGGGACTGACAAACGAGGATGTCCTCACTGTGAAGCGACATCGGGGTTCGCTTTTTGCCGGCACGTTTGCAGGGGGATTGTATCGCTCGACCAACAACGGTGGTACATGGATACCCGTTGGCGGCGGCTTTCCACCCGGCGGTGCGTTCGCTCTGGCTGAACTCGGCCAGCTGTTGTTTGTCGCTAACGATAACGGCATCTTCAAGTCCAGTAACGGTGGAACAAACTGGGTGGCGACTTCGTTGCTGGAACCCAATCAACAGGCACTGACCGTTTCTCCAGCGGGTCACCTGTACGCAGGTACTGTCGATGCGGTGGTCTATCGCTCGACGGATGCTGGCGTGACCTGGACGGAAATCCTCGACGGCAACAGTACTATCTCGGATATTCTCGTTGCACCGAACGGCTCTATCTACGTTTCGCTTCAGTCGTTCTTCAATCCGGGAGTGCTCAGATCGACGAACAACGGCGTGACGTGGCAGAATGTTCTTCCGTCGGTTGTTGCAGGATGGTTTGCGATCAACTCGGCAGGACATATCTTTCTCTCTACATATTCCTCGTACGTGTACCGCACCTTTGACGGTGGTTCAACATGGCAGCAAATCTCCACCGGGATGGCCAGTGCAGGCACCCAGGGGATCGTTGTGAATGATTCCGGTGTTGTGTTCGTGGGAACGCTCAACGGGCAGGTGTATCGGAGTGCCCAGCCGACAGTATCTGTGAGTGACGACCGGGCAACCCCAAGAGAGTTCACACTCTACCAGAACTACCCCAACCCGTTCAATCCAAGCACGAAGATTCGGTTCGAGGTTGGAGGTTCGGGGGAAGGTGGTTCAGGGTTCACGGTTCAGGGTTCAAGATTGGTGACGCTGAAGGTGTATGATCTGTTGGGACGGGAAGTCGCAACGTTAGTGAATGAGAATCTCCCGCCGGGAAGTTATGAGGTGATGTGGAATGCTGTGAGTTTGCCAAGCGGAATTTACTTCTACCAATTACAGGCTGGTTCATTCACCCAAACAAAGCAACTCATTTTACTCCGATAATGACAAATGCAACTAACAAGCGGCTATGCGCTATTAAAACGGTGCATAGCCGCAGAACGTTATGCACTATTTTAAGATAACAACACAACGACAGACAATAAACTATGATAGAAGAAACCTCTGAAAAATTAATTGACGTTAGTTAAGAATTTAAATAAACTTGCTTCAAAAAAATATGAGAATAAGATGCGAAGCAATAAAATCAATAATGTCGATTTATTTACATCCTCAGCAAACGAAAAATTCAGTAAACATATAAAAACTCAGAGTAAACAAGCTTTGGAAATAATAAACAACAAAATAAACTGGACAAAGCTATTAAAACCATTAGAGGAAACAATTACAAAGACAAAACAGAATAATTCACCAGCAGGACGAAGAACATTCGATTTGCTGGTAATTGTAAAATGCTTTATCCTCCAAAGCATTTATAATCTGTCTGATCCACGCTTGGCGGAAGAGATAGCAGACCGTAGAAGCTTCCAGATATTTCTTGGTCTTAACAGTTCAGACTCAATCCCAGATGAAACAACTATATGAAGATACAGAGAACTATTTGCAACTTTAGAATTAGATAAGAAACTATTTTATGAATTCAATAAACAACTAAAAGAACTTAACTTCATTGTCGGAAAAGGGACAATAGTCGATGCCACAATAAAACAGGCGCAAGCAAAACCAAACAGCAACAGAGACAACGATGCGGACTATACAATCAAAAGAGGCAAGACATATTATGGTTACAAAGGACACATTGCAATGGATGAAGACAGCGAAGTAATCAAGACAGTTGAATTTACCAAAGCAAGCATTCACGATTCGAGTGCATTTGATCGGTTAGTTGACTATTCGGAACGATCTATCTTTGCAGATAAAGCTTATGCAAATAAAACAAGGAGAAAAAAACTTGAAGCCATAGGTATTTTTGATGGCATCTTAGCGAAAGGTTATCGGAATAAACCTCTAAGTAAATCAGAAAAGAAAGTTAACAAGATGCTTTCTACAATCAGAAATAAAAAAGTTGAAAGACTATTTGCTTATATGAAACAAGTCTTGCAATATGAACAATGTAGTTACTATGACATAGGGCGAAACAGGTTTGAGTTTATAATGTGTGCTTTTGTTTACAACATAAGGAGACTTGTTACGCTAACGACTTGATCTACAAGTAAAACCAAAAATTCTGGGAACTTTGAGTCTTCAACCTGACTGCCGTCAGGCAAGTTATGTCAATGAACAAATATATTTATAAAATGATTTTGAATAATCTCAAAAACATATTGCGAACAGATTATTCTTCATAAAAAACTTGATATTACTAAATCAAAAAATAAAAACTGAATTTTTCAGAAGTCTCAATAAATTATTCTTCAAAAAAAACTTGATATT
>JAIMAZ010000361.1 GCA_023511695.1 Ignavibacterium sp. | reverse complement strand
CTCTTCACATTCACGAAAGAATTTCTCCACAAGCAATTATTAAAATATTAAAAAGAGAAGATGCACAGCGGGATTTGTTTGCCGACCCTCAGCTTGAATACAATAAAGCTATAAAATTTTATGAGCACGATGTTGATTGGACTAACCGTATGATTCTCGGCGACTCTCTGCAAGTTATGGCTTCGCTTGCTAAAAGAGAAAACCTTGCCGGTCAAGTACAAATGATATATATGGACCCGCCTTATGGAATTAAATTTTCCTCAAACTTCCAGACAGAAATTGGTAAACGTGATGTTAAAGACCGAGAAGCAGACCTAACCCGCGAACCCGAAATGATACGCGCTTACCGCGATACCTGGAAACTTGGTATTCACTCCTATTTGAGTTATATGCGCGATAGATTGTATCTCTGCAAAGAATTACTCAAAGATTCCGGCTCCATTTTCGTGCAAATCTCTGATGAAAATGTTCACCTTGTCAGAAATCTTTTAGATGAGGTTTTTGGTAAAGAGAATTTTGTGAGTCTAATTAGTTTTGCTAGCACTAGAGGATTTGAGAGCAAAACAATATCGCGTGCTGGTGATTATATAATTTGGTATGCGAAACAAAAATTAGAAATTTTTTATCAACAGTTGTATGATGATAAAAACTATGATACAAGCGGGTATGGAGATATAGAATATAAAAATGGATTTAGGAAAAAGATATCTAATGAGAACTTTCAAAATTTTGAAGAATTGTTAAAAGAAAGCAAGATTTATTCTTCTGGAGCTTTATTCAGCCCAGGTTATTCAGAAGTTGGTTCAAAACCATTCTCATTCCAAAATCAAATTTTTAATCCCTCTAATGGACACTGGAAGACAACAATAGAAGGAATGGAAAGATTAAAAAAAGCTAATCGAATTGAACTATCTGGAAAAACAATTAGGTATGTTCGCTACTTAACTGATTTCCCAGTGGTACCATTAAATAATTTATGGAAAGATACACAAACATTTACTGATAAATTATTTGTAGTTCAAACAAACGTGAAAATTGTCCAGCGTTGTTTACTTATGACAACAAAGCCCGGCGATCTTGTACTTGACCCAACTTGCGGAAGTGGAACCACAGCTTATGTAGCAGAGCAATTTGGCAGACGCTGGATTACAATTGATACAAGCCGTGTTGCTATTTCTTTAGCAAGACAATGAATACTTACAGCTACATTCGATTACTACAAAACAAAAAACGGAGATGGCAATAATCCTTCAACCGGTTTTATTTATGAAACAGTTCCTCATATTACATTAAAAAGTATTGCAAACAATGTTGCATTAGATTCCATCTTTGCAAAGCACGAACCAATACTTGAACAAGCTCTTAAAGAATTAAATGATTCGCTGAAATTTGTTTCAAATGAATTAAAGGCAAAACTTCAAACAAAACTCATACAAAAAGAAAAAACAGAAGGTAAAAAATCCATTACAGATGCTGATAGAAGACGATGGATATTGCCAAAGAAAGAAGATGGTTGGAAAGAATGGGAAGTTCCTTTTGATACGGATGAAGATTGGCCCGATGAGCTAAAATCGGCACTTATAAATTACCGTAAACTTTGGCGTGCTAAAATGGATGAAGTTAATGCTTGCATTCAGGCAAATGCGGAAATGGAAGAGCTTGTTGATAAGCCAAAAATTGAAAAAGGTATAACGAGAGTGTCAGGTCCGTTCACCGTTGAAAGTGTAATACCGATTGAGGAATCTCTTGCTGAAGTTGAAAAATATAAAAACACTGTAGAAGAAGAACTTGAAACATTTGATAAAGAAGATAACATTAAAGATGCAATGAATGCGGAAACACACATAGCAAAAATAATTCGGCTGTTACAAATAGATGGTGTTCGTTTTCCAAATAATAAAGTACTTCGTTTCGATCAAATTCAAGCTGTAACCGGTTTATTATATCTTCACGCAGAAGGTGAATGGACAACTGAAAACGGAGAAAAGAGAAAAGTTGCAATATCTGTAGGACCAGAAAAAGGGGATGTAACAAGCATTCAGGTTGAAGATGCAATTCGGTCGGCAGCAAGGCGCGGTCACGATGATTTGATATTTGCCGGATTCAATTTCGATGCCTCGGCACAAGCAATAATTCAGGAAGATTTAAATCCAAAAGTGCGGTGTCATCTCGCACATATACGACCGGATCTTTATATGGGAGATTTACTTAAAGATTCACCAACAAGTCAAATCTTTACGGTGTTTGGTAGTCCGCGTACAGAATTAAAGAAGCTTGGAGATGGACAATTTCAAATAGAAATGCAAGGAGTAGATATCTATGATCCGGTGAATAATGTTTTGCTTCCAACGAATGTTGATAAAGTAGCTGCTTGGTTTATTGATACTGATTATGATGGGAAAACATTCTGTATAACACAAGCATTCTTTCCGGATAAATCAGCTTGGGATAAAATAGCAAGGGCATTAAAAGGTGTAATTGACAAAGAACAATTTGAAAAACTATCAGGTACAGTTTCTTTACCTTTTCCGATAGGTAAGAATAAACGAGTTGCGGTTAAGGTAATTGATCCAAGAGGAAACGAAGTGATTAAAGTTCATAATTTATCTGGTATTTTTTAAAACTTAGTGCCTTAGTGTCTTAGTGCCTTAGTGCC
>JAIMAZ010000360.1 GCA_023511695.1 Ignavibacterium sp. | reverse complement strand
CTCCTGCAATTTGCGGAATTCCAACGCGACAATCTTTAGATGAATTAAAAACACTTGAGGGCTTTGACCGCGGAATGTATTCAGGAATTGTTGGAGCGTTTAATTTATTTGGTGAAGCAGAATTTTATGTTGCAATCAGATCAGCATTGATTTCTGAAAATAGACTTACAGTATTTGCAGGTTGTGGAATTGTTGAAGAATCAAATCCGGAGGAAGAATTCAATGAAACCGAATTGAAACTTCAGCCGATAATCTCTCTGTTCAATCATGAAAATTAAAATTAACAGAAATATTTTGTGGACAACTCTGCTAACAGATTTGTTTGTGAATGCAGGGATTAAATATGCCTGCATTTCGCCAGGTTCACGAAGCACCCCTTTAACATTTGCAATTGCATCAGAAAAAAAAATTAAATCCTTCCCAATAGTTGACGAAAGAGCTTCAGCTTTTTTTGCACTTGGAATTGCAAAATCATCAAACTCCCCTGTTGTTATTGTTACAACATCAGGCACTGCAACTACTGAATTATATCCGGCAATAATTGAAGCTTATCAGAGTCGTGTGCCATTGATTGTTTGCACTGCTGACAGACCTTCTTATCTGAGAAATACCGGAACAAATCAGACAATAAACCAAAAGAATATTTATAAAAATCATATCAGATATTTTGCAGAATTACCGCTTCCATCAACCGAAAGAGAAAATATTCACGCGCTTCTTTCAAGAACATCTGAAGCAATTTTAACAGCAACCTTTAGAAACAAAGGTCCGGTTCATTTAAACTTTCAATTCGAAAAACCTTTTGAGCCAGATTCAACAACTGATTTTATAGATGATAATCTGATATTGTATGCGAATGAATTATCTGAAAAATTTTTATCACAGACTAAAGATCAGGAAACTATTTCTGATAGAGATTTTAAGTTAAATTCAGTTGATCTTATCACAATTGGTGTTGGAAAATTTAATTCAGATTTTTTAAAGTTATTAGATAAGTTTTCAAGAAAGTATAACATCCCGATCTTTGCTGATGCAAATTCCGGATTAAGATTTTTAAAGAAGAAGCAAAGTAATCTGATCTCAAATTATGAAGCACTCGTGCGAAGTGAAAACTTAGCCGTAAAGTTCAAACCACAATCAGTTATTCATTTTGGAAGAAACTTAACTTCTCAATCACTTGAAGAATTTATAATAAGATCGAAAGCAAAAAGATTTGTGGTGAATGAATTTGGTGATCGGTTTGATTCGACTAAGAGAGCAAAAATAATCAAATCTGAACCTGAAAAATTTATTGAGCTAGTTTTACAATCGAATATTAACAAAGCTTCCTCCGAAATTCTTGATTATCTGAAATCTTCTGATAAAAAAGTTGAAGAGTTCAAACATAAAATTTTCAGAAAGTCATTAAACGAAGTAAACATCATTTTGGAACTGCTCGACAAAATTCCTGTAAGGTCAAATCTTTTTATAGGAAACAGTCTTCCCGTTCGCGATTTAGATTTTTTTTCATCTGCAGTTGAAAAAGAAATAAATGTTTTTCAGAATCGTGGTGCAAGTGGAATAGATGGAATAATTTCTTCATCACTTGGAGTTGCTCTTGAATCGAAGCAACAAACCTATCTAATTATCGGAGATTTATCTTTCTATTACGATTTAAATAGTCTGTTGATTGCTAAGCAGTATAATATTCCCTTAAAAATAATTTTGATTAACAATAACGGTGGAGCAATCTTTAACTATCTGCCTATTGCGCGACAAAAAGAAATTTTCAATAAGTATTTTTTAACTCCTCTAAATTTTAATGTTAAAAAATTAAGTGAGAGCTTTGGAATAAATTACAAGTTAGTTAAATCACTCTATGAATTTAAAAAATCACTTTCGGATGCGAACAAAACAAATTCATGCTTAATTTTGGAAGTGAGAACTGATTCTCTTTTCACAAAATCACTTAAAGAAAAATTCTGGAATTCAACTAATAAAATTTTATCGAGAGATAATTAAATGGAATTGTTTTATAAAGATTTCAAATTAAATGTAGAAATTCCAAAAGGAATTGATAATACAAAGGATACAGTTCTGTTCATTCACGGCTTTACCGGCAATGCTGAAGAATGGTTTCCTGTGATTGAACAACTTCCGGATTCTTTCAATTATGCTGCACTTGATTTAGTTGGACACGGCAAGAGTGATAAACCTGTAAATCCGGATTATTACACAACTGAATCAATAGTAGATCAAATTAAATTTGTTAAAGATAAATTAAGTCCGAATAATCCAATAATTTTAATCGGTTATTCAATGGGAGGAAGAGCAGCATTGTCTTTTGCTGCAGCTTATCCAAAAGAGATTAAAGGAATTGTGCTTGAAAGTGCATCTGCCGGAATTAAGAATGATACTGAACGAAAAAAAAGATATGAAGATGATTTGAAGTTGGTGCAATTCATTCATGATCATACGATGGAAGAATTTATTGAACTCTGGTATGATCAGGAAATGTTTAATACACAAAGAAGATTTTCAAATGATAAAATCAAAAAACTTCATAAGAAAAAATATGATAATAGTAAGATTGGTATGATGAATATTCTGAAAGGATTTTCAACCGGAATTATGCCGCCATTACATGATAAGTTAAAATCTATTTCAGTTAAAACTGTTTTGATTTGCGGTGAACTCGAC
>JAIMAZ010000359.1 GCA_023511695.1 Ignavibacterium sp. | reverse complement strand
ACTCCGTTTTCATAAAACTGGAATGACCTTCCGTTCAAAACATTTTTGCTGTAATTGTATTCATAATTAAGAAAGCCTGATTCATAATAAATTTTCATCAAACCATCTTTCACTTTATCTATATAATAAGTTTCATCTTTAATAAAGCCAGACGGATATTTTGTTCTTACTACTTCTTCTTTTGATTCTACTTTGCCTTTGTAATCATATCTTTCACGATTAACCAGTTCATCATTAACATAAAAGTCTTTTACACGAAGTGTTTTCATCTTATCATAGATATAAACATTACCTTCAAGTTTATCGTTTACTAAAAATGCTTCGAGTGCTAATGATTTATCATCGTGATAAACTTTTGTAGGTCCCTGAAGTTTTCCATCAACAAATTTTTTTTCAACTTCAACATTTCCGTTGGGATAAAAAGTTCTTGAAATACCCTGAAGAACACCATTGACATAGTTCCACTCACCTTGTTTCTCGCCAGATTTATAATATGTGTATGTAATTCCCTGAAGTACACCGTGTTCATAATTTTGTTCTGCCCAAAGTTCACCTGTTTCATAATACCATCTGGATATGCCTTCACGAAGTCCGTTTGAGTAATTCCATTCTATCTGAACTTTACCATCAGGAAAGTACCAAACAGAAATTCCTTCTTCTTTTCCGTCAACAAAATTCCATTCTTTCCAGAGTTTTCCGGTCGGATAATATTCTTTATAATTTCCATCGAGTTTGTCATTCAGGTATTCACCTTCGGTCTTAACTTTTCCGTCAGGGAAATATGTTCTGCGTATTTCTTTTTGTTGAGCAAAACCAAATTGAATTGACAGAAGTATTAAGATTACAAAAATATTTTTTGTCATATTCCTCAGCTTTAAGATTTTGAGAACAAACATAAGTCTAAACATTAAACTTCAAAATGAAATTATATGGATTAGAAAGATGAAATGAATTAAATTTTTCTTCCAATTATCTCAGCTATAGCTTTAATCTGCTTCATCATCTGCTCAAATTGTTCTGGCAGAAGTGCCTGTGGTCCATCTGATAAAGCATTATCAGGATCGTAATGAACTTCGACCATCAAAGCATCGGTTCCAGCAGCTACTGCAGCACGAGCCATTGGAATAATTTTATCGCGATATCCAATTGCGTGAGAAGGATCTGCACAAACCGGTAAATGAGTTTTATCTTTAACAGACAGAATCGCTGAAAGATCAAAAGTATTTCTTAAGGTAGTTTCAAATGTTCTTATACCTCTTTCACACAAAATTACATTCGGATTGCCGCCAGCAAGAATATATTCTGCAGACATCAGCCATTCATCAATTGTAGCCGCCATTCCACGCTTTAACATCACAGGTTTTTTTGAAGAACCAAGTAATTTGAGTAGAGGATAGTTATACATATTTCTTGAACCTACCTGAAAAATATCTGTGTACTTTTCAATCAGTTCGAAATGAGAAGGTTCAATAATTTCCGTAATAACTGAAAGGCCGAATTCATCTCCTGCTTTTCTCAGCAGTTTTAATCCTTCTTCGCCCAAACCCTGGAACGAATATGGTGATGTTCTCGGTTTGAATGCCCCGCCTCGTAAAATTTTTGCACCAGATTTTTTTACAACTTCAGCAAGCTTCATTATTTGATTTTCATTTTCAACAGCACAAGGTCCTGCGATAATGATAATCTCTTCTCCGCCTATTGTTAAGTCATTTAACTTTACAAGTGTTTTATCAGCTTTGAATCTTTTACTAGCAAGTTTGTAAGGTTCAGTTATTCTGAAAACATCAACAACACCTTCAAGCATTTTTACTTTGCGGATATCAAATCCGGGCTGCACACCTAAAGCACCCAGAATAATATATTTTTCACCGGTTGATTTGTGAACATCGAAACCAAATTTGTTAAGTTCATCAATAATTTTTTCTACTTTTGTCTGAGGTAAATTTTTATCAACAACTACTACCAATTTCTTCTCCTTCTTTAGAACAATTTCTATCTGAATTTTTTCTCGCCTGCCTTTACTTCAAATGGAAGCGAGTCTTTATCGGTTGGAACAGGACAATTAAATAAATCGCTGTAAGCACACAAAGGATTTGTGGCTCTGTTCAAATCAATTTCGTACTCAAAATCATCATCCATATTTCTTTCAAACTTAAGATATCTTCCATTCTCATAAGTTTCTTTTCCAGTTGTACCATCCTTAAACCAGATGTTGAAAACTTTAAATCCTTCAGTTGTGGTAACATTGTAAAGATAAAGTTTATAATCATTGCCTTTATATTTCAAATTGAAATATCCGTAACGAAGATACTTTTTTATAGTTCCTTTAGTACCATAGATATCAACTGAATCTGGTTTATCAATTCTGTAAAGTTTTGACTTGAAAATAAAATCAGGATTAGGTTCAAAAAATTTCAGCGGTTCATACTTGAGTGTAGTATCCATAAGGAACGGTGATGCAGAAGGATTGTACTGCATTTGCCAGTTCCTGTCCGCTCTTTCCTGCTCAAGCTGAGTTAAGTATGCTTTTGTTAATTCGGTTTTCTTTTCATCAGAACAATTTGAACCGGTTAATAAAAAGAAAAGTAAAGCAGCCAAGCTTAATAAATAGTTTATGGGTTTAATCATTTTTCTCCATTTTCCTCTTAAGTTCATTTAATTTATTTAATGCTTCAATTGGTGTAAGCGTATCTAATTC
>JAIMAZ010000358.1 GCA_023511695.1 Ignavibacterium sp. | reverse complement strand
GTTTTGTATCACTGGAAGATGCAGATAATCTGGTAAACGTAATGAGATCTCATCTTCTGGGAAAAGATTCCGAAATTATTGGCGAGGTGATAAATGAGTATAAAGGTAAAGTGATTTTAAGAACTTCAATCGGGACTAAAAGAATTTTAGATCTTCATACTATTGAACAACTTCCAAGAATTTGCTGAAAGGTATTTTATGGATCAATCATCACTCACATTGATTTTAACAGCCGCTTCTATCGGATTTATTCATACTTTAATCGGGCCGGATCACTATATTCCATTCATTGCAATGTCTAAAGCAGGCAACTGGAGTAAAGCAAAAACTATATGGGTTACAATTATTGCCGGAATCGGGCACGTGCTTAGTTCTGTTGTTTTGGGCATAATAGGAATAGCATTCGGTATTGCGCTTACAAGTCTTGAAATTATTGAATCATTCCGCGGGGAACTCGCCGGCTGGCTTTTGATTACTTTTGGTTTACTTTACTTTGCGTGGGCAATTCGTTACTTATACAAAAACAAGAAGCACTCACATCCACACTTTCACGAAGATGGAACTTTTCATGCCCACGAACATAACCATACAGAAGAGCATTCACATATTCACGAAACTAAAAAAGTAAACTCACTTACTCCGTGGATAATATTTACCATATTTTTATTCGGACCTTGTGAACCGCTTATTCCACTACTTATGTTTCCTGCAATGAATCATAGTCTATTAACTTTGGTTTTTGTTACTTTAACATTCGCTGTTGCAACAATAGGAACAATGCTTGCGGTTGTAACAGGAAGCATATACGGATTAAAGATGATTTCATTCAAAGGTGCTGAAAAATACTCACACGCAGTTGCAGGTGGATTGATACTGATCTGCGGGTTGTCTATTAAGTTTTTAGGATTGTGAAAAGACTAAGTTGATATTTTCTCTCCCACTGCTAACGCATACAGTGTCTCAGGGGCAATGTCAATTTCATTTTGCCAGGTTAATACTTTTAATTCCTCGTGAATTGAGAAATTTTTAAAGTTATCTAAATTCTTCAGTTCAGAAAATATTCCTCCGCTGGAAACGATTTCTTTCAAATCTGCTATTCCGCTGGATCCATCTGCAAAACTGACTTTAATTTTATATTCGCTTAAATATTCTGCTTTAACAATATCATAGTACATTTTAGTATTCCTAAGTTAGTGGTTCAATTTTTTCAATTGGCTTATTTTCTCTGGCAAGATTCCAATTTCGCATTAACTCTTCTTTATGTATTGTAGCCCATTCTACAATCAAACCTAGAGCTTTAGGTGGAAGAAAACCTTCATGAATACCAAGATCATCTATTCGAATGGTTGCTTTAAATTCGCCATACATTGCATGAAAGTGCGGCGGATTATGATCTGCATAATACATTGAAATTATTATTCCATAGAATCGACTTATTTCAGGCATTTAATCATTTTAATTTTATGCTAAAATAAGTTTTTGGAAGTATCTTATCAAGCATTAAAGAATTGACAAACAGAAGTAAACAAATTTTCGAGTCTCAAGGCATCTTTCAAATTTGAATAATTTTAAAAAGCAAATGATCAATTATTATTAACAGCATTGAAAGTATTTGAGTAGGACTTGTTTTTAATATTAACTATCTCATCTTCTAATGGAAACTCAACCTTAAACTCGCTGCCTTTTCCCAATTCACTTTTAACGGAGATTTCTCCTTTGTAATGCTGTACAATTTCTTTCACAAGATTTAGTCCGAGTCCTGTTCCGATTTGTTCTGCTTCCCTTGCATTTTTACTGCGGTAAAATTCTTCAAAGATTTTTTCAATATCCTCTTCCGGAATTCCGATTCCGGTATCTTTTACACTGAAGCCAAAAGTATAGTCTGATATAAATGGTTCAACAATTACTTTCCCACCTGACGGAGTATATCTCAACGCATTATTAACAAGATTACTTACAACTTTTTCGTAGCCATTTGTATCAATAGTAATGTTCAGTGGAAGCGGTAAGTGATTATAAATCAATTGAAGGTTCTTGCTATCAGCATAAGCTTTGTGATGATTTACAACATCGAACAGCCAATGATCGAAATCAACGTTTTCAAAAACAGGTTTCTCCATTCCAAGATTATATTGAGTTACAGTAATCATTTCTTTAATCATATCAATCACCTGAGATGAACGTCTTTCAGCTTTCAGCACCATTTCTTTCACTTCAGGACGAAGTTCGTCGGAGAACAGGCTCTTTACTACATCAAGTGTGCTTTGAATGGCAATCATAGGAGATTTCAGTTCGTGTGCAGCAAAACGAAAAGTTCTGCTTCTGTCTTTTATTGCCTGCTCAAGCTGTGCATTCTTCTCATCAATAATTCTCTTAAGTGAGCGATAACCGTTCATAAAATTATTTATGATGTATATCCCGGCAAAATTAGTTATATAAAAAGCCAGTAGTGATGTGATGATTAAAGCTGTGGAAGGTTCTTCACGAAGAAGATACTTATCAACCACAAACAGATGTTCAAGCACTGTCCAAACAGTTAAAAGAACTGCAGCAACAATCGCATTGAAATACGGAAGAACTTTTCCCGGAAAGATAATTCCGGAAAGAATTACTTGAACCAGATACAAAAAGTAAAATGGATTGCCGATACCACCTGAGTAATGAATTACAAATGAAATTATTAAGAGGTCAATCAGTA
>JAIMAZ010000357.1 GCA_023511695.1 Ignavibacterium sp. | reverse complement strand
GATGAAAAGGGTAAAACAATACTTGTAAACTTTAAATTTAATGCCTGGGCTAAATATGACAATTATAAGCTGGATGCCAGAATTCCTAAAATGATTTCAGAAAAACTTAACTTAAAAAGAATTCTTGCAACTCATAAAAACAAAGAAGTTGTGCTCGAAGGCGGCAGTATTGATTATAACGGAACAGGTTCAATTATAACTACAGAAGAGTGTTTACTTGATGAAAAAATTCAGGTAAGAAATCCCGGCTTTACAAAAAAAGATTATGAAGATGTTTTCAGAAAATATCTTGGAGTTACAAATGTAATTTGGTTGGGAAAGGGAATAGTTGGTGATGATACTCACGGACATGTTGATGATATTACAAGATTTGTGAATAGAAATACAATTGTAACTGTGATAGAAACAAAAGCAAATGATGAAAATTATATTCCTTTGATGGAAAACAGAGAAAGACTCGAAGATGCTAGATTAGAAGATGGTTCAATTCCGGAAATAGTTGAACTTCCGATGCCTTCACCGGTAATTTTCAAAGGACAAAGATTGCCGGCTAGTTATGCTAACTTTTATATTTCAGATTATGCTGTACTTGTTCCGACTTTTAATGATGAAAACGATAAAATTGCTTTAGGAAGACTATCAGAGTTGTTTGAAGATAGACCAGTAGTTGGAATTCATGCAGTTGACCTTGTTTGGGGATTGGGAACATTGCACTGTCTGACTCACGAGCAGATAAAATAAATTATCGAAGCAAAACCATCTTTTTTGTTTGAATAAAGTCTCCGGCTTTTAACTGATAGAAATAAACACCGCTTGATAAATTCTCTGCATTGAATTGTACTTCATAGTAATTTTGCTGCTGGGGCTCATCAACCAAAGTTTGAATTTCATTTCCGAGTAAGTCATAAACTTTCAAAGTTACCTGAACATCCTGAGGAATTGAATATGCAATTCGTGTATTTGGATTAAACGGATTTGGGAAATTCTGGAAAAGTTTAAATTCAATCGGAAGCGGTGGAGGATTCCCAAGTTTTATCTCAAGTTTATTATCTAAAAGTCGTTCATTACCAACGCTAATTAAAATTAATTTTTCTACCGAAACATTTTCAGGATTTGAAATTGGGAATGGTAAATGTGCTACAAAATTATTTCCGCTTCTAACTGTTTTAATTCCCATTCTGTCATAAAGTAGAACTCTGAGAATATTTTCACCAAAGAAATAATAACCTTGCCCTAATGAAGTATTTATTTGCATCTCGCCTGAATAATTCCCAAAACTTGAAAACTCCGCTTGAATTCCTCTGACTTCAACATCGTTATTCAGATAAAGTGTAATTCCATTTTGATTAATATAAACGACAGTATTTTGACTGCTGCCATTCATTCCATTATTAAGTTTGTTGTTCACAATAAAACTGCAGGCATTGATTTCATTTCCATTCGGATAAACTCCGGTTAGTATTATGTTCTGAAGTAAAGATAAGTCCTGAACATTAACCACACCATCAGGATCTGGCTCAGGTTCACCCGGAATCCACGGAGCCAAATCAGCTCGCAGAAATGCTTCACCATCAAGCGAATCTCTTCCTAAGATATGATCAACTACTAAAAGAATATCTAAAATATCAAGACATCCATCACCATTAACATCGCCATAGAAACCAACTCTGTTTCTTGCAATAACCGTTAGTTCATTTCGTGAAGGAGTTATGTCAATCGGATAACCTTGATATGTGCTTGCCAATGCATCAGTAATGAGGAAAGAGGATTTTATACTGTCTGTTAATGCAGGCAGATCAGCTACTCTGTAATTAACTCTGAGCAAATCATTGTAATTTCCCGGCGGCAATCCATTATTCTGATTCAAATTGTAAAGCAACACAAGCACTTCATCCTGTGAAGCTCCATTGGGATTTATCGGACCTCGGATAACATTATAATTCAAAACCCAGCTTGCATCGCTAACATCATTTCCTTTTTGCAGGCTTTGGAAAGTCAGAATAGTATTATCATTACTTGCTTTATTAACCTTTAATCTGAACTGTAACGCCTGTGCTTTTGCAGTTAAACTTTTTAATTGCATTATATCTGTGTAAGAAAAATCTTCGAGTCTTAAAACCGTGTCTTGCTGGAAGACAAGTCCTGTCTTAGGTATTGCAAAGCTATGAACAGTGATAATTTTAAATTCATCCCGCGAAGGAGTTATATCAATTGGAAATCCATCATAAGTACTCGCTAAAACATTTGATAATTTGAAAGATGATTTAAGACTATCCTGATATTCCTGAAGCTCTGCAACTCTGTAAGTGATTCTTACGAGATCATTATAAGAACCAGGCGGCAAACCGTTATTGTAATTCTGATTGTAAATCAGAACATAAATATCATCTGCTGAGGCACCATTTGGTTGAATTGTTCCTCTGATTATGTTAAAAGCTAAAATCCAAGAAGTATCAGAAATATCACTTCCTTTGGTTATACTTTGGAAGGTTAGAGTTAAACTATCATCAATTGATTTGTTTACAGAAATTTTGAACTGAATTGCCTGAGCTTTTTGTATTAGATTTTTTAGCTGAATTTTATCAGTATATGTGCTGTCTTTTAATCTGAAGATAAATTCCTTTTCAAAAACCAATCCTGAAGCAGTTGAATCTGTTAATTCAGAAGAATTGATTTTTAATTTTGATTCCTGTTGAAC
>JAIMAZ010000356.1 GCA_023511695.1 Ignavibacterium sp. | reverse complement strand
GAAATGCTTAGAATTATTATCAGAGAAACAACTATTTGATAAAATCTATACATCCTTTTTACTTGCTGTTATAAACGACATAAAGAAATTCGAATTACTGATAACCATATTGTTACTTCAATAATTCTTTAACTTTAATCATCAATTCGCTTAACTCAACATCAAATCGCTCATCGGTTTTTCTGATTTTAATTTCAGCTTTATTCTCTTTCAATTTCTTTTCACCAATAACAACCTGAACAGGCATTCCAAGCAAGTCAGCATCATTAAACTTGAATCCAGGCGAAGCATCTCTGTCATCGTACAGCACTTCAATACCGTAAGCAAATAAATCATTGTAAATCATTTCGCAAGTCTGAGCAACTTTTTCATTTTTAGGATTTATGCTTATCAAATGAACAGCAAAAGGAGCTAAGGTTTTATTCCATACAATTCCTTTTGTATCGTGATTTTGTTCA
Organism: Ignavibacterium sp.; assembly: GCA_023511695.1. Lineage (GTDB taxonomy): Bacteria > Bacteroidota > Ignavibacteria > Ignavibacteriales > Ignavibacteriaceae > Ignavibacterium. Next base: position 2,282 of record JAIMAZ010000356.1, on the reverse strand, counting down.
ATAAAGCAGGCAATAACTCTTTCAACACCAATTCCATAACTTCCCATAATTATTGGTTTTTCTTTTCCATTTTCATCCAGAAAAAATGCTTTCATTGACTCGGAATATTTTGTACCAAGTTTGAAGATGTGACCAAGTTCTATGGCAGGAAAAACTTCAAGAAGATTTTCACACTTCGGGCAACCTTCACCAGATTTCACAATTCTTAAATCAGCATATTCTATTTTAGGAACATCTCGATTCAAATCAATACCACCAATGTGATAATCGTTTTTATTAGCACCGCTATAAAGATTATTTCTGTTTTTCAATCTTAAATCGGCAACAATTTTTCCTTTGAATCCGATAGGTCCAATTGAGCCGGCATCTGCGCCAGTTAATTCTTTCAGTTCATCAGGATGAGCAGGACGAACATTACCACCAAGAACTTTTTCGAGTTTTGTTTCATTTACTTCATCGTTGCCTTGCATAAGAATTAGAACAGCTTCGCCATTAGCAATATAAACTCTCGACTTTGCACAAACTTCTTCTTCGATGTTCAAAAATGCACAAAGCTCATCAATGCTTTTAACATTTGGCGTATGAATTTCATAAACACTTTTACTTTCAGAATCTCTTTCTCTGATGAAAGGTTTTGAAGTGGCAACTTCAACATTAGCAGCATATCCGCAGGATTCACAATAAGCCACAGTATCTTCGCCAGCAGCAGATTTCACCATAAATTCTTCTGAGCCAGTTCCGCCCATTGCACCGCTTGAAGCACCGACAACAAAATATTTCAATCCGCATCTATCAAAAATTTTTCTGTAAGCTTTATCGTGAAGTTCATAAGATTTATCAAGAGCTTCCCAGCTTGTATCGAATGAGTAAGAGTCTTTCATTAAAAATTGTCTGCCACGAATAACTCCGCTTCTGGGTCGTGGTTCATTACGAAATTTAGTTTGAATCTGATACCAGATTTGCGGCATATCTTTATAAGACTTGACAACATTTCTTGCGTGGAAAGTCATTATTTCTTCGTGAGTAGGTGCTAAAACATAATCACGGTTTTTTATATGAAAAAGAATATCGCCAAAAGCTTCAACACGTCCGGTTTCTTCCCAGATTTCTTTGGGATTGAGTGCGGGAAGATGAAACTCCTGTCCACCAATAGCATCCATTTCCTGACGAATAATTTCGCACACTTTTTTAACTACTCTATAACCAAGTGGAAGGAAAGAGTAAATTCCTGCAGAAAGCATTCTTACCATTCCTGCTCTTAGCATAAGAATATGACTTGGAACGGTTGCATCGCTTGGTACTTCTTTTAATGTTGGAACAAAATATTTGGATAAACGCATAATACTTTCAGTTTGTTAATGATGATATTCAGGGCTCAAAAATAAAGATTGCAAAATGGTTATCAAAGTTTCTGCAATATCCTTTGAATTCATTTTAAATGAATAAAAGAAAACTGATTAAAATGTTTTAGACAATTTGATTTCAGCACCCCTGATATTTGCATTCAGCAAAAACTATTTAATTCCTTCTGTGATTAAACTCAAATTCTAAATTGTGGAAAAAATAATTTTAGGTATGTTTGAGCCAATTAATTAAATAATTATTTATTAGTTGGAACTAAAATGGAAAATGCTCACGAAATTCCTTTGTTAAGTATACTTCCGTTTGTTTTAATGTTAGGTGCAATTGCAGTCTTCCCGCTAACCTGGAATCACTTTTGGGAAAGAAATAAAAACAAACTGATCATTTCAATTATACTTAGTATACCAGTTGTAATTTTTCTTCTTGTAAATGGATTTTCACATGAATTGATTCATACAATGTTGTTTGATTATATACCCTTTATAATTCTACTTGGTTCACTTTTCACAATTACAGGTGGAATTTTATTAACAGGAGATATTCAGGCAAAACCATCTATCAACACTTTGTTTTTGGGCATTGGAGCTGTGTTAGCATCTTTTATGGGAACAACCGGTGCAGCGATGCTATTAATTCGTCCGGTAATCCAAACTAATAAAGAGAGGGCTTTTAAGGTCCACACAATTTTGTTTTTCATAGGAATAGTAGCTAACTGCGGAGGTTTATTAACTCCGCTTGGTGATCCACCTTTATTCATGATGTACTTGCGCGGAGCTCCATTTGAATGGTTTTTTACTTTAGGTGTTGAGTGGTTTTTTACAAATGCAATTTTACTTATAATTTATTTTATTGTTGATTCTTATTATTACAAAAAAGAACCTGTTGAAGCTATTAAACGAGATGAGACCACAATTAAACCG
>JAIMAZ010000355.1 GCA_023511695.1 Ignavibacterium sp. | reverse complement strand
AAAAGACCACACAAGCACACATGTAGGTAAAGAAGATTAATACAAAATTTAAATCGCTTCATTCAAAAGGTACATATTTTCAACTGCTGGATTATTCCGATATTTCTGATAAAAATGATTTTGATTTTTGTATTGAATTGATTGATAGAATTGGTGTTGCTGCAATTCCACTTTCTCCTTTTTACTCAAAACCATATGAAAATAAACTCATAAGAATTTGTTTTGCAAAACGCGACGATATCCTTATAGAAGCCGGTAAGAGAATGGAAAAATTATGAGTACAAATTCAACAAATTTTAATATCAATAAACGCGCTGCAATCATATCTATGGCTGTTGGACTAATAATGTTCACAGCAAAAATTTCAGCTTATATTATCACAGGTTCATCTGCAATATTCTCAGATGCAGCAGAATCTGTTGTTCACATTTTTGCAACAGGAATGGCATTGTTCAGTATTTTTCTCAGCAATAAACCAGCTGATGAATCCCATTTTTACGGTCACGGAAATGTTGAATATTTTTCAGCGGGAATTGAAGGATTCCTGATAATTGTTGCGGCTGTTGTAATCATTTTCGAAAGTGCAAAAGATTTGATACTCGGAGTAGAGCTTCAGAAATTGGATGTTGGTCTTTTTGTAATTACTTCTGCCGGAATTATCAATATGATTCTGGGATTATTTCTTATTCGTACCGGAAAGAAAACCGGCTCACTTACACTTGTTGCTGATGGTAAGCATGTTTTAACTGATTCATACACAAGCATTGGAGTGATGATAGGAATTATTCTAGTCATCATTACAGGAATACAAATTATCGATCCGATAATTGCAATTTTCGTTGCTACAAATATTCTTGTTACAGGATACAAATTAATTCGTCAGTCAATTGGCGGATTGATGAATGAAACTGATATTTCAATTTTAAAAAAAATTACCGACAATTTTCTTACTATCAGAAAAGAGTACTGGATCGATCTTCATCAACTCAGATTCTGGACATCAGGCGATAGAATATTTATTGACTTTCATCTTATAGTACCATTTTATTTTACTGTAAAACAATCTCACGATGAAGAAGATTTTATAAAAACTGAACTTCAGAAAGAATTTCCCAATGCCGATTTAAAAATTCATTTCGATTATTGCTGGGATGAATTGTGTAAGCTCTGCCAATATCAAGATTGCACTCATAGGAAAGAATCATTCTCAAGAAAAGTTGATTGGAATAAAGAAAAATTAATTGGTGGTACAGTTATTCCGAAGGTTGAATAATTTTTTCCGATTCAGGTTCTTTCACTTTGGTAAGAATGAATAAACCTATCAGAAAGAAAAATCCTATTGTGAATATTGCAATCCGTTGGCTATCGGCCATATAACTTACGAAACCGAAAACTAACGGACCTAAAACAGCCGAGCTTTTACCAAAGAAAGAATAAAATCCGAAAAATTCAGTCTTCTTATCAGGTGGAGTTAATTTGGACATCAAGCTTCTGCTTGTGGATTGACTCGAACCCATTGCTGAACCTGCAAGCAAACCTACAGCATAAAATCCCGTCTTATCACGAATCACAATTGCAAGAAGAATGGTTAATATCCAAAGTAAAAGCGTAATGATGATAGTTTTTTTCTGTCCGATAGAATCAGCAACAATTCCAAAAATTACAGAACCAATAATTGCTGTGGTCTGAACCGTTATAAAAAAAATCAATAACTCTGTTTCTGTAAATCCAAGAGTCGTGCTCGCATAATTTCCGGAAAAATAAATAACAGTATTCACTCCTTCGATATAAAAGAAAAAAGCAAGAAGAAAAGTTGCAAGGTTTTTATAGTACTTCAAATGTTTAACAGTATTTAAAACTCTTCCAACACCGATTTTAAAGTATGACTCTTCCCTTTTAATATCTTTACGATTGTCTTTTAAAAAAAGAAATAACGGAATTGAAAATATCATAAAGAATATAGCGGAGACAACAAAAGTCTCTCTGATTTGAGCTGAACTAATAAAGGGATAAACAAGTGCAAGTGTTGCAAGAGAACCTAAATAACCCATTGCAAAGCCATAACCACTCACACGACCATAATTTTTTGGTTCAGTAATCTCAGGTAAGAAGGCGTCGTAGAAAACAAGTCCTGCTTCAAATCCGATGTTAGCAATTACGAATAGAAAAATTCCCCAGAAGATTGTTCCTTCTTCTACAAAATAAAGCGAAGCGGTTGCAGTTATACAAAGCGCAGTGAAGAATAATAAAAATCTTTTTTTACCTGCAGAGTAATCTGCTATTGCACCTAGTATTGGTGAAATAACTGCAGTAACTACCATTGCAATACTTGTTGCAAATGACCAATACAAATCACCAATTGCTTCGCCGGAAGCCACCGTTTTTTTGAAGTACACAGCGTAAAGAAATGTAACTACAATAATTGAAAAAGAAGTGTTAGCGAAATCAAAAAGGGTCCAAACAAATATTTTACCCTTTTTACTCATTCAATTTTCTTATCAGTTTTTTTCTGAATAGATTCATCGAGCAGACCTCTTCCGGTTTTTCTCAGCTCTCCTGATTTTTTCAAATCATTAAGAATTGCATCAAGAACACCGTTAATAAATTTTGCACTACCAGCAGTAGAAAACTTTTTTGAAATCTCAATTACTTCATTGATAGAAACTTTAGGTGGAATATCTTCAAAGTAAATCAATTCGCAGATTCCCATTCTCAATAAAAGCTTATCAATCAAAGCAATAC
>JAIMAZ010000354.1 GCA_023511695.1 Ignavibacterium sp. | reverse complement strand
CAATTATTCTTTTAACTGCTTGTGATGACACAATCACGAACCAGGATGTTGATAATCGTACCATTCCCCCTTCGAATGTTAGTTTTTCACAACATATATATCCTGTTTTTCAGGTTAAATGTTTTGCTTGTCACGGCAATGGAATTTATGAAGCAGGATTAGATTTGAGTCTTCGCTCCAGATTTGTTGATGGAAGAATTGTTGTTCCCGGCGATACTTTAACAAGCATTTTAGTTTGGAGAATTGACAGACCACCAAGAGCTGGTTTCAATCCTATGCCGCCAGAGTTTATGCCTCAGCTTACTCGTAATCAGATTCAGGGAATCAAAATCTGGATTGCTGAAGGTGCATTGGATAATTAAATCCAATTCATCTTTTTATACCATTCGATAGTTCTTTTAATACCTTCCTCAATTGAAATATTCTGACGGTATCCAAGTTCACGAACAGCTTTTGAAGTATCGCATATCCAGTATTGCTGAGTAATATCTTTCGCTTTTTCTATATTTAATGTTGCTGGTTTGGAACTAAACATTGCAGCAAACTGAGCAACTGCTGCAATTGTATAAACCAGAAAATGAGGAACTTTTATCACAACTGGTTTCTTGCCGATTATTTTTGAAGTAATTTTATTTATCTGCGGCCATGTATAAAATTCTTCTGAACTGATAAAATAAATCTGCCCTTTGGATTTTTCATTCGTGGCAGAAAGATAAAATCCATTTACTAAATCAAGAACATGAATTAAACTTAATTTCTTTTCATTAAAACCAATTGTTGTTGTTAAACCCTTGCTGAATGTTTTAAAGTAAATAAAAATCTCTGTATCTCTTTCACCATATACTGCTGGCGCACGGCAAATAGTAATTGGCAGTTTATCTTTGAAAGATAAAACTAATTTTTCCTCTTCCAGTTTACTCTTTCCATAAGTTGTAATAGGACGACATTCAGTCTCTTCATTTACTGGTTTTCCATCTAAAGAAGGACCAGTAACTGTTTGACTGCTAACGACTAAAAATCTTTTCAAATTAGAGTTACTTTCTAAAGTCGCTTCAATTAAAGTCCGGGTAGTATCAACATTACCTCTGAAATATCCTTCCCTTGTTTTTGATTTTACCACACCAGCAACATGATATACATAATCTGCATCCCGAATAATTTCTTTTAGAGCTTCTTTATTATAAAGACCACAATCAAAAATTTTAACATCTTTATCTTTTAACCATTTGAGATCGGAAGATTTTCTAGTTATGCATCTTACTTCATACCCTTTGCCAAGCAAAAGATCAACAAGATGACTTCCAACAAAGCCGGTTCCTCCGGTAACTACAGCAATTTGTTTATTACTCATATAACATATCTTAATTTGATTTTACAAACTTATATTTTAATTTTCGCCGACAAAATTACTAAAAAGAATACTTATCCTATTAACTTGTTAATTATACAGGAGGAATATTGGACTTATTCAAAAAGTGTTATGAGTTCACACGAGCTGATGAAGTTAAAGAAATGGGGGTTTATCCGTATTTCAGACCAATAGAAGAAAATGAAGGACCTGTTGTAAAGATTGAAGGAAAAAGAATCATAATGGCAGGTTCTAATAATTATCTTGGCTTAACCGGACATCCCAAAGTGAAAGAAGCTGCTATTAAAGCAGTAGAAAAATACGGAACAGGTTGTTCAGGTTCTCGTTATCTTACAGGAACACTTGATCTTCATATCGAATTAGAAACAAGACTTGCTAAATTCTTTAATACCGAAGCAGTTCTATTATACAGCACTGGTTATCAGACTGCTCAGGGAATTATTCCAACTCTTGTTCAGAGAAATGAATATGTAGTTTCCGATAAAGATAATCACGCCTGCATTGTTGCGGGAACATTAATGACCAAAGGTTCGCTTGGCGAACTTGTTCGTTATAAACATAATGATATGGAAGATCTTGAAAGAGTATTATCAAAAATTCCAATTGAAGCCGGTAAACTTATTGTAAGTGATGGTGTTTTTTCTACCGGAGGCGAAATCGTTGATTTACCAAAGTTGAATGACCTTGCTAAAAAATATAATGCAAGAATCTTGATTGATGATGCTCACGCAGTTGGAGTTATTGGTAAAGGTGGAAGAGGAACAGCTAGTGAGTTTAATCTTGAAAAAGAAGTTGATTTAACAATGGGAACTTTCAGTAAAACTTTTGCATCATTAGGTGGATTTGTCGCTGGTGCTGAAAGAGTTATTAACTACTTAAAACATTTTTCTCCTGCTTTGATCTTCAGTGCTTCACCAACACCTGCATCAGTGGCTGCAGCACTTGCAGCTCTTGATATCCTTGAAGCTCATCCTGAACTGGTTAATAAGCTTATTGATAACGCTAATTATATGAGACAAAATTTGCGTTCGTTAGGCTTTAATGTTCTTGAAGGAAGAACTGCTATTGTTCCGGTTATTGTTGGGGATGATGCTTTAGCTTTTCAAATGTGGCGAATACTTTATGACAATGGAGTATTTGTTAATGTTTTCATTTCTCCAGGAGTTCCTCAAGGCAGACAAATGATGAGAACCAGCTATATGGCAACTCATGAAAAGCATCATCTCGATGAGATTCTGAATGTTTTTGAATCGGCCGGAAAAAAATTAGGTTTAATTTAATCTTAATAATTATTAAACCAGAGGTTGTCTTATAAGACACAATTTGTCATCCTGAGCCAGTCGAAGGATGACATTATATTGTAAAATCACACTTCGACA
>JAIMAZ010000353.1 GCA_023511695.1 Ignavibacterium sp. | reverse complement strand
CCTCTTGATAAAGTTTCTACTTCAATGACAATCAACTCTCCTGCAGCAATGATTTTTGCTTTCTATCTAGCAGTTGCGCAAAAGCAGGGAGTTGATTTCAAACATTTGCGAGGAACACTTCAGAATGATATTCTTAAAGAATACATTGCTCAGAAAGAATATATTTTCCCACCAACTCCTTCAATGAGAATTATCGTTGATATGATCGAATATTGTACAAACGAAGTTCCTCAATGGAATCCCGTTTCTGTTAGCGGCTATCATATTCGTGAAGCCGGATCAACAGCTGTTCAGGAATTAGCTTATACGCTTGCAGATGGTTTCGCATATATTGAAGCTTGCATTGAAAGAGGAATGGATGTTGATTCATTTGCACCAAGAATTTCTTTCTTCTTTAATTCTCATCTCGATTTCTTTGAAGAGATTGCAAAGTTTCGTGCTGCAAGAAAAATTTATGCTAAGAGAATGCGGGAAAGATATGGTGCAAAAAATCCTAGGAGCTGGTGGCTACGATTTCATACACAAACTGCAGGATGTACTTTAACTGCTCAGCAGCCGGAAAATAATATTGTCAGAACTGCTATTCAGGCACTTGCCGGAGTTCTTGGCGGAACTCAATCACTTCACACAAATTCCATGGATGAAACTTTGGCGCTTCCAAGCGAAAAAGCCGTTAAGATTGCGCTAAGAACTCAGCAATTGATTGCTTATGAAACTGGAGTTATCAATACAGTTGATCCACTCGGTGGAAGTTATTTTGTTGAAGCACTAACTGATCAGATGGAAAAAGAAGCAAATGAAATTTTTGAACAGATTGATGCAATGGGAGGAGTTATTCCTGCAATTGAAGCTGGTTATTTTCAGAAAGAAATTGCTGATGCTGCTTATCGTTATCAGAAAGAAGTTGAACGAAAAGAAAAAATTATAGTCGGCGTTAATGAATTTGTTGAGCCGAATGAAAAAATTGATATACCAATCCTTACCATTCCACCTGAAGTTGAAATTCAGCAGAAGAAAAGATTGGCTGATTTAAGACAAAGTAGAAATCAATTTGCTGTTGAGGAATCATTAAAAGAAATAAGACAAGCTGCAGTTGATGGAAATAATCTTATGCCTGTGCTCATCAGAGCTGCACAGAATTATGTTACACTTGGTGAAATGGTCGGTGAACTGAAAGAAGTTTTTGGAACATACGAAGAGGTTTCAGTTTTCTGATGATAAGAGATTATTTAAAACTTATTCGCGTTCCTCAGTGGATTAAAAACTTTTTCGTTTTTGTTCCACTTTTATTTTCACTTCATCTTTTCGATAAGGAATATTTTTTTCTTTCCCTTAAAGCGTTCGTTGTATTCAGTCTTGCTTCGAGCTTTGTTTATGTTGTAAATGATATTATTGATCTTGAAGCTGATAAAGCTCATCCGAGAAAGAAAAACCGTCCTTTACCTTCAGGCAGAATAAAAAAGTCATCTGCTCTTGTACTTGCAATAGTACTTTTGCTTATAGTGCTTCTTTCGTATTTCTTTTTTAATCAACAGTTCATTTCTTTTCTTTATGCATTCTTAGTACTCAATATTTTATACTCATTTTATCTGAAGCATATTGTTATTCTCGACATCTTCAGCATTGCTGCAGGATTTTCAATCAGAGTACTTGCTGGAGCCGCAGTAATTGAAGTTCCTGTTTCAAGCTGGTTAATTCTAACCACAATGTTTATATCTTTATTTCTTGGTGTAATGAAAAGACATTCCGAACTTGTGCAGGTTACAGATTCAAACAAAGTTACAAGGAAAGTGCTTGCTGAATATTCTACTAATTTTACAAATCAAATGGCAACTGTTGCCGCTTCAGGTGTTATAATTTGCTATGCACTTTACACCGTATCTCAGAGAACTGTTTCAGTATTCAATACTGAAAACCTTATTTACACAACTCCGTTTGTAGTTTTCGGAATTTTCAGATATATGTATCTGGAATATCAAAACAATCAGGGTGAGAATACTACTCAGGTTATGATGACAGATATTCCGATGATTTTAACTGTGATATCTTATGCAATTGTAACTGTGTTAATCATTTACAAAATAATATGAACAACAAATCATTAATGCTGATTTTCCTTTTTTCTTTCTTTATCGGATGCTGCAGTCAATCAATGATTATCTCTGATTCTTCTGTTACAATTGTTGAAGCTGATTGCTGGCTTAATCTTATGCCAGGGGGCAATCCATCATTTCATTATTCAGGAACTTTTTCAATTGATAAAAAATTTATTGATGATTATAAATTTCTTTATGTGAAAGTTTTTTACAAGGATGAAATGATTCATCAGTCGCAGCCATTACTGCAATTTTATGACGAACTTATTACTGATACAACTTCATTAGTTCGATTTCATTTTTATTCTGATCAGGGAATAAAAGTAACTGACAAAATGATGAAAGCTGAATCAGTTGATCTGTTACTGGTATTTCAAATTAAGGATAATACTGTAGAGAAGCTGGTTAAAGAAATTCCATTAACAAGAGCTTACTAATGATTACGGAAATTATTTTACTTTTCGTACTGTTGATTTTAAGTGCTTACTTTTCATCTACTGAAATGGCCTATATTGCTGCAAACAAATTAAAACTCGAAGTTAAAACGAAAAAGAAATGAAACTCGCAGAAATTAACCATATTCCCATTATAGAACCTGTCTATAAAACACATCTGACGCTGCAGACGATCTTAC
>JAIMAZ010000036.1 GCA_023511695.1 Ignavibacterium sp. | reverse complement strand
CATTAAATAATTTTTGAATATCATTCTTTGCCATAACTTTCCTTTTAACTTATTGATTGAAATTTTTTCATTCTGAGATTTGAAATTGTATCCACAAATTTATCAGCAGCATAATCAATTTCTTCATCGGTATTAAATCTACCGATTCCTAATCTGATTGAGTTTTTTGATTCTTCATCGCTCAATCCGATTGCTTTTAAAATCCTGCTCGGTTTGCCTGTATCGGAGGAGCAAGTAGCACCTGTAGAGAAAGCTATCTCACGAATATTTGCAATAAGAACATCAGATTTTACTCCGCTGATAAGCAGATTAAGATTTCCCGGCAAACGCTTTTCAATATCTCCATTTAATTTAACCGAATCCAGATTCGATGCAATTTTTTTATAAAGGTAATCTCTTAATTGTCTAATTCTTTTTGATTCAACTTCAAGTTCAGATGAACATATTTCAGCTGCTTTACCAAATCCAACAATTGCAGGAGTATTCAAAGTTCCCGGTCTGATTCCTTTTTCTTGTCCGCCTCCAAACATTAGTGGGAGGATTTTATCTTCACATCCTTTTCTTATAAATAAAGCTCCGACTCCTTTGGGACCATAAATTTTATGTGAAGAAAATGACATAAAATCAATATTCATTTCTTTTACATCAATTTTAATTTTTCCAACTGCCTGAGTCGCATCAGTGTGGAAAAGTATATTATTATTTCTGCATAACTTTCCGATTTCTGAAATGTTGTTGATAGTTCCGATTTCATTATTCGCTGCTATAATGCTAACCAGCAAAGTATCAGCTTTAATTTCATCTACAATTATTTCGGGATGAATAAATCCTTTTGCATCACATCTTGTAAAGCTGACTTCAATCCCTTTTTTCTGCAGTTGAAGTAAAGACTCATAGGAAGCACTATGTTCAACATTGGATGAAATTATATGATTATATTTATTCAAAAATTTTTCTGCAGTGCCAAAGTGAACAAGATTTATGGATTCGGTTGCTCCACTTGTAAAATAAATTTCATTTGTATCTGCGTTGATAAGTTTAGCAATTTGTTCGCGTGCATATTCAACAGCAGCATCTGCAATATAGCCGAAGCTGTGTTTACTTGAAGCATTTCCAAACTTATCAATGAAATAAGGCATCATTGCATCAAGCACTCTTGGATCAACAGGAGTTGTGGCATTATTGTCTAAATAAATAGGAAGCTTCATCGTCATATCAGTTCCGAAAGTTTTGTTTCCATAAAAATTTTATCAATCTTTTTCTGAACTCCTGCAAGTGGATCTTTTATTTTACAGCAGTTAAAATATGAACAACTGTCTTCTTCAAAACCATTTCTCAAACATTCTGTGATTTCATAAGCAGGTTCAACTGCTTTAATTATTTCTGCCAGACTAATATTATCCGATGATTTGTTAAGCGAATAACCGCCTTTTACACCTTGATATGATTTAATCAGATTATTTTTTGCCATAATCTGAAGAACCTTTGCCACAAGTTCAAATGATAAATTATAACTGTTTGCAATTTCTCTTGCAGTAACATATTTGCCGTGATTATTCAATGCCATATATCTGGCAGACATGAGCGCATATTCTGTTTTCTTTGAAAGCCTAAGCATAAAATAAGACCAAAATTGTCGGATTAAACTTACTAATAAGTTTATGGAAATTCAAGTGAGTTGAGTGGTTTATAAACCTAATATTTGAATTGAAAGCTTTGCGAAATCTACAATGGGAGTAAAATAAACTCCGAACAAAAGAACCGGAATTACTAAAAGAAGAATAGTAATAAAACTTAGTGGTTTTAGTTCAATATGAACCGGTTTAGAGAAATCTCTAACGAGATACATGTTTTTCAAAACGCGAATGTAATAATAAAGTGAAACGACAGTATTTAATAAAGCAATAATTGCAACAACAATCATCTTTGCATCAACCAAAGCGATGAAAAGATATAACTTTGCAATAAAACCAGCTGTTGGTGGTAAGCCTGTTAAGGAAACAAGGAAAATTGCAAGCACAGATCCAAGAAATGGAATCGAATAACCGAGACCCTTATAGTCATCAATATTTTCAGAACCAATTTTATTGGCGATTAGCATAACAATAAGGAAAGCACCAAGATTCATAAACATATAAATAGCAAAGTAAATCAAAACAGCAGTTATACCTTGATCAGAAAGAACTGCTACACCAAGTAGAATGTATCCTGCATGAGCAATACTGCTGTAAGCAAGCATTCTTTTAAGATTATCTTGCCAGAGAGCTGAGAAATTTCCTAAAGTCATTGTAACAATCGAAATTAAAACTAATACAGATTGCCAATCAAAATAAGTTAGCAGATTCCAGTAACCACCTTGCGAAATGCCCGAGAAGAAAACAGCTTTTATGAATCGTATTAGTACAGCAAAACCCGCAGCTTTACTTGCAACAGAAAGATAAGCTGTAATTGTAATTGGCGCGCCTTCATAAACATCTGGAGTCCAGAAATGAAATGGTACCACAGAAATCTTAAAACCAAATCCGGCCAGAATCATAAAAATGGAAAGTATAAAAGTAATATCAATTGTGCTGGCACCACGAAGAATAGTATTGATCTCGTTAAGATTTGTTGTACCTGTTAATCCATATAAAAGGGAAATTCCAAATAACATAATTCCGGAAGAAACTGAACCATAAATAACATATTTCAACGAGGCTTCACTATTGCGAATTGAATTCTTTACAAATCCGGCTAATACATAAGAGGAAAGTGAAAGCAATTCCATAGAAAGATAAATTAAAATCAAATCGTTTGAGGAGACAAGAAAGAACATCCCGATCATCATTCCGATCAGAAGAGAGTAATATTCGCCGTGTCGGTCTTTGCAGGATTTTACCTCGCTCGAAAAAATAGAAAACAGAACAACAAAGAACGAACTGATTAAAATAATTCCTTTGAAATAAGTTGAGAGATTATCAATAGATAATAAATTATTCTTAGTACTGTATTCGAAAGCAGGAAGGTTTGTACCGAACTGAAGAACAACAAGGAAAAACGCTGCAAGAATTCCAGCTAAACTCAGCACTGGTAACCAGGCTTGTGATCTTTTGAATATCAAATCGAATAATACAACTACAATTAAAGTAGCTGTTAAAACAATTTCAGGATAAATTAAAAATAAGTCCGATGTAAAATTCATAATATCCAATTTTAATCTCTCAATTAAAGTGTTCCTAATGTTTGATAAAATGTCTGAGCTTTTTCAATGAATTCAATCATTGTATTAACTGATGAATTCATAAGATTTAACATTGGTCCGGGATAAATTCCAAGAAAAATAATTATGATAGAAAGCGGAACTAACATAGCATACTCTCTGAAATCCATATCTTTCAGTGAAGCCCATTTTTCATTTAACGGTCCAAGAAAAACTCTTTGCAAAGTCCAAAGCATATAGCCAGCGCCTAATAAAATTCCGAGAGTCGAAACAACAGCCAAAACCCTTGTTATATCATTGCCAAAACCGCCGAGAAATACAAGTGCTTCTGAAATGAAACCGCTTAAGCCAGGTAGTCCAATTGCTGCAAAGAATGCTACTGTAACAAAGCCGGTGTAAACAGGCATCTGTTTTCCTAATCCACCGAATGAATCTAAATCACGGATATGAGCACGATCATAAATAACTCCCACAATCAAGAAGAGCATTGCAGTTATTGTTCCGTGATTAAACATCTGAAGAATTGCGCCGGATATTCCCATCGTGTTAAGTGCAGCCATTCCAAGCAAAACATATCCCATATGTGAAACAGAGGAGTAAGCGATTAATTTCTTAAAATCTTTTTGTGCCATTGCACAGAAAGCACCGTAGATTATGTTAATCATTCCGAATAAAGCAATGTACCAGGTTAAGTCTTTTGTAATTTCCGGAAAGATAGGATAAGAAATTCTTAGAATACCATAAGTTCCCATCTTCAATAAAACTCCTGCAAGAATAACACTAATTGCTGTCGGTGCTTCAACGTGTGCATCAGGCAACCAGGTGTGGAATGGAAACATTGGAATCTTGATTGCAAATCCGATAAATAATCCAAGATAAGCTATGAATCTCAGATTATTTGGATTTAGTGGTGAGAGAATTCCTCCGACTGTATAATTAGCAGGGTTCATCATCTCAAGCATATTGAATGTGAATACTCTTGAACCATCAGCAAGTGTTTCCATTGAGCTGAAGTATAATCCAATCATAACTAAAAGAATAAGAACACTTCCGAGCAAAGTATAAAGGAAGAATTTGATCGCTGCATATTCTCGTCTTGGTCCGCCCCAGATTCCAATTAAAAAGTACATTGGCAGTAACATTAATTCCCAGAAAACATAGAACAAGAAGAAATCGAGTGCAACAAAAACTCCCATCATTCCTGTGTCAAGTAGCAGAAACATTGCGAAATAGCCTTTAATAGACTTATCAATTGTCCAAGAAGAAATAGCTGCAATAAAAGTAACAATTGCAGTGAGTAAAACCATTGGCATACTCAAGCCGTCAACACCAAGGAAGTAATCAATTTTAATCTTACCAATCCAGGAGAAACCAGTAATTTCAATCCATCTGAATTTTTCAATGAATTGAAAAGATTTAATATCGTTAATTCCTCCGAGTGAGTAATTGTAGTTCATCAGTAAAATTATTGCGAGTACAACCTGAAGGGCGGTAATCACAATAGTGAGACTTTTGATTGCTATCTCCTGTTTTTTAGGAAGTAACAAAACTACAATCATACCCAGAATGGGTAAGAAAGTGATAAGCGATAATAAAGGAAAATTTGTCATCTCAATCCCTGAATTTCTTTTTATCTAAATATGAATAATAGAATAACTATTGAGAAAATTACTAATACGATATAAGTCTGTACTTTTCCCGTTTGAATTCTTCTGAACAGAAGACCAAAAAATCCACTGAGATAAGCTGTAAGATTAACCAAACCATCAATTACAATTCTATCAAAGTTGCCAATAAAGAATGCTAATGATTTTGTTACAGCTGCAGCACTATTTACAATTCCATCAATCACTTTCAAATCAAACCAGCCAAGTGCTTTGCTTAACAGAATTGTACCGTTGACAAATGTCTTATCATACAATTCATCGAAATACCATTTGTTCA
This sequence comes from Ignavibacterium sp., assembly GCA_023511695.1. GTDB lineage: Bacteria > Bacteroidota > Ignavibacteria > Ignavibacteriales > Ignavibacteriaceae > Ignavibacterium. Next base: position 10,001 of record JAIMAZ010000036.1, on the reverse strand, counting down.
GTGAAAATGTATAAAGGGGTTTTATTTTTTCAGTTAGTGTATCAACATTAACTTTCTTCCAATGATAGAAGATGAAAGCCAAAAGAATTCCACTCAAAGCAACAAACAGTGAAATGAACATTGCCGGATAATGTGCATGATGCATTGCATCAGTATAAGAAGATGAATAAATAATATGTTCTTTTATTTCCGAAGTACCTTCAGAATCGGGTTTCATAAAATCAAATCTTGTATCGACCGGAGTATGAAGCAAAGGCTTTTCAATCCATTTTGAAAGAACCCAACCCTGGTCAGCATTAAATGGATTTGGTGTGTACCAAACAAAAATTGATAATGTTGCTAACACGACCAAAGGCATAACCATTACAAAAGGTGATTCGTGCGCGTGTTCAAATTTGTGATGATCTTTTGGTTCGCCATGAAATGTAATGATAATAAGTCTGAACATATAAAATGCTGTTAATAGAGCAACAAGAAAACCGGTAATAGGAAAGAGCCAATGTCCGGTTAAATTTGCGAATGCAAGTGAACTGGCAAGAATTCCATCTTTACTCAGGAATCCTGATGTTAAAGGAATACCAGCAATAGCAAGCGATGAAATTACAAAAGTCCAATAAGTTAAAGGCATTTTCTTCCTTAGTCCGCCCATATATCTGATGTCTTGTTCGTGATGCATCGCGTGAATAACAGAACCGGAACCAAGAAACAAAGCAGCTTTGAAGAATGCGTGTGTTACCAGATGAAAGAAAGCAAACTGATAAGCACCAACGCCTAATGCCATTATCATATAACCAAGCTGGGATATTGTCGAGTAAGCCAGTACTTTTTTAATATCGTTTTGAGTTAATGCAATTGTTGCAGGAATGAAAGATGAAATCATTCCAATTACAGCAATGAATAACATTGCATCTGCGGTAAGTAAGCCAAAAATTCTGATTACAAGATAAACACCTGCAGCAACCATCGTTGCAGCGTGAATCAATGCACTAACTGGTGTTGGACCTTCCATTGCATCAGGTAGCCAAACGTGTAATGGAAACTGAGCGGATTTTCCGATAGCACCACAGAATAAAAGAACTCCCGTTACACTTAACCAAAATGTGCTGTTAAATGGAAGTATGCCTGAAGAAATAGAATTGAAAATTTCATCGAATGAAAAGGTACGATAAGTAAAAAATAAGATTAAAATTCCAGCAAACATTCCGATATCGCCAACACGATTAACTATGAATGCTTTCTTACAAGCATCTGCAGCTGATTTCTTTTCGAACCAGAAGCCAATCAAAAGGTAAGATGATAATCCAACCAGTTCCCAGAAAATGTACATCATCAGAATATTATGAGTAAGAACGATTCCATTCATCGAAAAAGTAAATATTCCGAGATAAGCGAAATATCTGTTATATCGTTCATCACCTTTCATATAAGCAATTGAATAAAGATGAACGAGCATACTGATTAAAGCTACAACAAATAACATCATTGCAGTGATGTTATCGATCATTATTCCGAGCTTAACAGAAATGTCACCAAAGATTGGAGTATTAGCTAATGAAAACCACTGAACTTCTGAAACAATTTTGCTATCCGGGAAATTTGCAAGTTTATTATAAAGTATAAATACAGAGGCTATAAACGTTAGAATTAGAACAAGATTTTCAAACAGATATATTGATCTAACTTTTTTGCCAAGTAAAAGAGTTACAACAAATCCGAGTAGTGGAAGAAACAAAACATATAGCGAAGTATTTATTAAAAACTGACTATCCATAATCTTTGTTTAATCTTTTAAGTTATCAACTTCATCCACATTAACAGTGGAGAGATTTTTATAAATATTTAATACGATAGCTAATGCGATTGCCGCTTCTGCTGCAGCAAGTACAATAACGAATAAAGCTATTAATTGACCGCTGTAACCAAAATTTCCAAATCTTGAAAATGCAATGAAATTAATGTTAGCTGAGTTAAGAATTAACTCTACACCCATCAAAACCATAACAGCATTTTTTCTTGTAATAATGGCATAAAGTCCCATCGAAAATAAGAGAGTACTAATAACTAAAAAGTGTGTTAATCCAACTGAAACCATTTTATCTTCTCGCGATTGATGCAGCACCAATAAGTGCTATTAAAAGAATAATTCCTAATAGTTCGAAGACAAGAACATATTCATTCATCAGAAGATTACCTAAAATACCGGTAGTGGGTACAGCTTCTTGAAGTGAAGATTCTTTCCATGGAGCGTAAAGAACTGCTGCTAACAATGCTCCGGAAAATAGACCAACTCCGATTGTTGCAGAGAAAATATTTATTGTACCAGTTTTAATTTCAACATTGGTAATCTTATTAGTCAGCATCACTCCAAACAAAAGTAAAATAAGAATTCCGCCTACATAAACTATAAGTTGAACAATTGCTACGAAATCTGCTCCGAGTAAAACATAAATACCAGCAACACCAAAAAAAGTAAACAATAAATAGAACGCAGAATGAACTATGTTCTTATTCGTCACAACAAAAAATGCTGAGACTAAAGTTAAGAGAGCAAACAGATAAAATATTAAATCGTAAATATTCATTTTACTTTATCAGGATTCCTTTTTAGGTTCATCTTTAGGCGCCTGCTTAGCTGCGGCATCAGCAGCAGCTTTTTCAGCCATAAATTTTTCGTAATTCAGTTTCTTTTGTTCCCGTTCTTCCGGAGTTAAAGTTACAAAGTCATAAATAAGATTTTCTCTTTCATATTCCGAAAATTCATAAACATCAGTCATATAAATACACTCAGTTGGGCAGGGGAATACACAAAGCTGACAGTAACAGCATTTTGCAAAATCTATGTTGAATTTGGTTACCCATAAAACTTTTTTCTTTCCATTCGAAGTTTTACCTAGGTCTTCACCAGGAATGGATTTTACAGTTTCAATTTCAATACAGTTAACCGGACAAGCTCTGGAACACTGATCGCAGCCAATACAATCATCCATATTAACATATAAACGATTTCTCTCTCTTTCAGGCAGTTTCAATTTAACATCAGGATACTGAATGGTTACAGCAGGAATAAACAGATGCCTGAAAGTAATCTTCATTCCGACAAAAATTGTATAAAGCGCAGTGTATATGTTATTAAGATATTCTTTCATCAGAGTAATGTAATTATTCCAACAATTAAAAGATTAACGAAAGCAATTGGTATAAGATATTTCCAGCTTGCAGTCATCAATTGATCAACTCTCAATCTGGGCAAAGTCCATCTCAACCACATCTGGACAAATACAAAGAAAACTCCTTTGAATGTGAACCAAAAGAATTGTTCAACTGGAATCAGCCACTCAATTCCAAGTGTATTTCCCAGATAACCAAAAGGAGAATGATAACCACCAAAGAATAATGCAGAAACAATAGCAGAAACAGCAAACATATTTGCATATTCAGCTAAGAAAAACATTGCGAACTTCATTCCAGAGTATTCGGTATGGTAACCAGAGACAAGCTCTGATTCAGCTTCCGGAATATCAAACGGTGTTCGGTTTACTTCAGCAAGTGTACTGATATAAATGATGAAGAAAGAAATGATCATAAAAGGTATCAGTAGAATCTTTGCGAGTGAGAATTCAGGACCACCGAGAATATTCCAATTCCAGAAATATGCTGTTTGATTTTCTGAAAGTGTCATAAGATTTGTTGTTCCAGTAAACATCACAAGAGTAAGAACAACAAGAATGGTTGGAATCTCATAGCTTACAATCTGAGCAGCGGAACGCATTGCACCGAGTAAAGAATATTTATTATTTGATGCCCAGCCAGCCATTAAAATTCCTGCAACAACTAATCCTGTAACAGCAATTATATAGAAAATTCCGAGATCAATATTAGCTCCTATGTAAGCACTTGTAAAAGGTATCGCGGCAAAAGCAGCATAACTTCCAGTGAATACTAAAACAGGTGCAATGTTAAAAAGTATTTTATCATTTTCTCTTGCAATAATGTCTTCTTTCTGAAGAAGTTTAATTATATCAGCAATAGTTTGAAGAATTCCGTGATAACCAACTCTCATCGGGCCAAGTCTATCCTGCATATGGCCGGCAACTTTTCTTTCAAGAAGAACAGCAACTAAAGCAAAAGGTAAAATGAAAATTAAAAGCGGAAGACTTGCAGCAATAAAACCAGCAATAATCTCACTCCCGATTAGATTGTAGAAAAATTCGTAAATCATCTGTCAACCTCTCCTAAAACAATATCAACACTTCCGAGAATTGCAACAACATCTGCAACCATGTGTCCGCGACATAGTTCATCCATAATCTGTAAATTAACAAATGATGGAGCACGAACTTTTACTCTGAATGGACTTGTTGAACCATCACTTATTATAAAGTAGCCAAGTTCACCGCGAGGATTTTCAATTCTGGTGTAAACCTGTCCAACTGGTGGCTTAATTCTTTTTGGGATTGCAGAAGTTACATCGCCTTCAGGAAGTTGATCAAGTGCTTGTTCAATTATCTTTAAACTTTCTTCCATTTCTCTAACTCTTACATAATATCTATCCCAACTATCACCAACAGTTCCCATTTTACCTTCACCAACAGGAATATCAAATTCAAATTTATGGTAGACAGAATAAGGATCGTCTCTTCTTAAATCCCATTTCATTCCGCTTCCTCTTAGCATCGGTCCGGTAATTCCAAAGTTTATTGCTGTTTCAACGGGTAAAATTCCAACATTTGCTGTACGATCAATAAAAATTCTGTTGTAAGTAAGTAAGTTATTTAATTCAACTAAGTTAGGTCTGAATTCTTTTATAAATTCTCTTGTAAGTCTAACAAAATCAGGATGAAGATCGTGTGAAAGTCCGCCGGGCCAAATGTAATTATAAAGTAGTCTTGCACCACAAGTAATTTCAAAAAGATGAAGAATTCTTTCTCGATCGCGAAAACAATAAAGAAAAGGTGTAAATGCACCAATATCAGCGCCATAAGTACCAATTGCAACAAGATGTGAAGCAATTCTCTGAAGTTCAGCCATTATTACTCTGATATATTCAACTCGTTCCGGAACCTGAATATTTAAAAGCTTTTCAACAGCAATTGCATAACCAAGTTCATTTCCCATCGCAGCAAGATAATCCATTCTGTCTGTGTAAGGAACAACCTGCTGATAAGTCATAGCTTCACAATGTTTTTCAAAACAACGATGAAGATAACCGATATGAGGAACAACCTTAGTTATAATTTCTCCTTCAAGTGTAAGTTCAAGTCTCAGCACTCCGTGGGTTGACGGATGCTGCGGACCCATATTTAAAACCATTTCCTCAGTTCTTATACTCATATCAATATGGTACTTTCATTCCTTGATAAAATTCAGGATTCTGATAATCTTTTCTCAACGGATAACCAAATTCCCAATCGTAAGGCATTAATATTCTTCTTAAATCGGGGTGATTGATAAATTTTATTCCGAACATGTCAAAAGCTTCGCGCTCGTGCCAGTTAGCTGAATTCCAGATTTCTGAAACTGAAACTACTTCAGGATTATCTCTTGAAGTTGAAGTCTTCAAAACCAATTTATGCCTTATTGAAGTGGATTCAAGATGATAATAAACGCTAAGAGTTCCACCTTGCATTACTTCGTTTCCATTTTCGTCTTTAACTTTTTGGCCATTAAAATCATCTACACCAGAAAGACACATTAAAGAATCAAAAAGTAAATCGGGGTTGTCTCTTAAGAAAAGTGAAATTTTATCAACATCAAAAGGTGCAATAATAATGAAAGGTTCAGTCGGAACATCAGTTTTCAGAGTTAACTCTGAGTTTGGAAAATTTTCTTTTAAGATTTGAAATATTTCTTCTGTTGTTTTCATGCGCTTTTCTTAACCAATGATTCTTGACGAATTTTTTCCTGAAGTTTTAATAATCCCTCAAGCAGTGCTTCAGGTCTTGGAGGACAACCGGGAACATAAACATCAACAGGAATTACGCGATCAACACCTTTAAGAACATGATAACCGTGTTCCCAATAAGGTCCACCGCAGTTTGAACAGCTGCCCATCGAAATAACATATTTCGGATCTGGCATTTGTTCATATAATCTTTTTACTCTTAAAGCCATTTTTAATGTAACAGTGCCGGAGATAATAATTACATCTGATTGTCTTGGTGAAGGTCGTGGAATAACACCAAATCTGTCAAAATCATAATGTGAAGCAGAAGTAGCCATCATTTCAATTGCACAACAAGCCAAACCAAAACCAACCTGCCAGAGAGATGATAATCTTGCCCAGTTGAAAAGGTCTTCAGTTGTTGTAATGATTATATTTCCATCAGAAAATTCTTTATCAAGTAAACCCATAACTAAACTTCTACCACTTCTTCTTTATTAATAACTGTTTGAGTTGATTTAGTTTTTTTAATTACAGGAGGTTGTGGTTTAGGTCTGTCCCACTCAAGATCACCTTTTCTCCATTCGTAAGCCATACCAAGAGCAAGGAGTAATAAGAAAAAACCACCAACAATAAATCCAGCCCAGCCAAATTGTTTATAAACTAAAGCCCAGGGGATTAACAAAACAACTTCCACATCAAAAATCAGGAAGATAAGAGCTACTACATAAAATCTGATATTGAATTTTATCCAGGGAGAACCTTCAGGGTTTTCACCACATTCATAAGTTGTAAGCTTTTCGTAAGTTGGTCGGGCGGGTCTGATTAATCTTGATACGGCAATCGCAACAATCACAAAGAGAATTGCAATCAGGAGAAAGATGAAAACTTTGCCGAATTCTGTTATCATTATTTCTTAAAAATTGTTTGCCAAAATTAGTTTCAATGTTAAGTAATGTCAAGAATTTCTTATTAACACACTTCAAAATAGTTTGAAAGCAAATTTCTAACTAATTTTGCGCCAGTAATTTTTTTGTTCATAAAAGGAAAAAATTTGTAATAATTCAAGATGCGTTGTTCTCAGGCGATTATAAATTTATCAAATCTAAAAAAGAACTTCTCAAACATTAGAAAAAAAGTTCATCCGGCTAAAGTAATGGCTGTTGTTAAAGCCGATGCTTATGGACATGGTGTTATTGAAGTAGTTAATGCATTGAATTCACTTGAAGATAAACCAGAATATTATGCTGTTGCATTACTTGACGAAGCAGTTCAATTGAGAGAAAATGGAATAATTCAACCGATACTTGTTTTTGATACGATCGCAAACTCTGATGTTACAGATTACTTTCGTTATAACTTAATTCCGACAATTTTTACTGATTCAGATATAAAATCATTAATATCAGCAAAACGGAAATACAATTACAAACAAAATATTTGTGTTCATATAAAAGTTGATACCGGAATGAACAGACTTGGTGTCAATCATAACGATGCATTTGACTTCATTAGAAAAGTTTCGATGAATGATAATTTTATAATTGATGGAATTTATACTCACTTTGCAACTTCTGATGTTTATAATAGCTGCTTTGCAAAGCTTCAGCTAAAGCGTTTTAATCAACTTATAACACGGCTTAAAGATAAAAATATTGCAACGGGACTAATTCACTTAGCTAACAGCGGAGCTATTATTAATATGCCTGATTCATATTTTGATATGGTTAGACCAGGTATTTCTTTATATGGTTATTATCCATCTCAATCAACAAATGAATCAATTGAACTTTTTCCTGTAATGTCAATCATTTCTAAAGTTGCATCAGTTAAAAAAATCAAAAAAGGTGATACAGTCAGCTACAGCCGAAAATTCAAAGCGACCAAGCCCACAAAAATTGTTTCAGTCAGTTTTGGTTATGCGGATGGTTATTCAAGAGGAATGACAAACAAAGGTTCTGCAATAATTAACGAAAAAATTTTCAAACAAGTTGGTGTTGTTACTATGGACAGAATTATGTTTGATATCGGAAATGCAGATATTAATGTTGGTGACGAAGTGATACTTTTAGGTAAGTCAAAAAAACACGAAATTTCGGGTTGGGATTGGTGCAATGTTTTAAAAACAATTCCTTACGAAATAACTTGCAGTATAAGTAAACGCGTTCCAAGAATTTATGTTGACTGATGGAATTCATTAAACAATATATTACTCAAAGTATTAGTGCTGCAGCAAACAGTCTTCGATTAAGTACTCATCAGATTGAAATTGTAGCTTTGTTAAAAGATGCAATAATAAAATCTGATGACCTAGGTAATGATTTGATAAGAATGAAAAAAATTACAGAGCTTTCCACTCTTGCAATAAAATTAACAGAGATTTATAATTTTCTAAATCACAACACAATTGATTTCTTTAAAATCTCAGACCAATTCAAAGATCACAGCAGAAATCTTATCAAAGATTTAAATCATTTGCTTGATACTACAACTCCGCTTGCATTTAAGAATGCACTGGAAAAGCTTCATCCAAAGGAAGAGAGCAATGAGAAGGAAACTAAAGAAGAAATAAATATAGATTTGTCAAAAAGAAAAGTAGATGAAGAAATTTTTCTGAAACCAGAAACTGAAAAGATAAAAGAAAAGATTATTCTTGAAGATGAGAATGATAATGAAGAATTATTCATTCAGAACTTTGAAACCAATATACTCCGACCAATTAAACCTCTTGATGTGATGCTTAAAAATTTATCCAATGCAGATTTTGACTACGAGGAGATTTCATCTTACATAAAAGTTATGTCTGATAACGGAAGATTATCTAAAAAAATCGGATTTGAAATAATTTCAGATATGCACGAGACAATTGCAAAGACATTAACACTTATTAAAAATCGTAAACTTATGCCTGGCAAAGAAATTATAGAGGGACTTAGAGCTTGCCTTATCGTTATTGTTGCAGTTGTTAAAGGAAAAGAAGTTGATATAACAAATTATCTAAATCGCGCTGATGAGCTTCAACAAAAAATTTCTAAAATTAAATAGAGGGTAACATCTGATGAACATTTATGCAGTAATTATGGCGGGCGTAGTTGGTTCCCGTTTCTGGCCAAGAAGTAAAAAAGCACTACCAAAACAGTTAATTAAAATATTCGGCGATCATACAATGATTCAGGCAACTGTAAATAGAATTGATGATTTAATCGACCGAAATAGAATTTTCATCATCACTAATGAACTTCAGGCACCGGAAGTAAAAAATCAGTTAAAAGATATTCCTGAAGAAAACATTATTGTTGAGCCATTTGGAAGAAATACTGCTGCAGCAATAGGACTTGCTTCAGTAATAATTAAAGCAAAAGATCCTCAAGCAGTTACAATAGTTCTGCCTGCAGATCATATCATTAAAGAAGAAGAAATTTTCAGAAACACACTTCACAACGCTGCTAAATTTGCTTATGAGAAAAAAGCTTTACTGACAATCGGAATTCATCCGACAAGACCGGAAACTGGTTATGGTTATATTCAGATTGATGATAAAAAAATTCAGGATAACATTTATAAAGTTTTAACCTTTGCTGAAAAACCAAACTACGCAACTGCAGTAAGATTTCTTGAAAGCGGAGATTTCCTTTGGAATAGTGGAATGTTTATCTGGTGTGTTGATACAATACTTGAAGAGATAAGAACATATATGCCTGATTTGTATGAAGGACTTCTTGAAATCGAAAAACATCTTGATAAGAAAGATTTCCACGATGTGTTAGTTAAAACTTATGGTCAGATGAAAAAGATTTCTATTGATTACGGAATAATGGAGAAATCAACTAAAGTTTATCTTACAAAAGGATTTTTTACCTGGAGCGATGTCGGAAGCTGGGAAGAAGTATATCAGCTTTCCGAAAAAGATTCAAATGGTAATGCAGTAACAGGAAAAGTTTATACTGATGGTGTGATTGATTCTTACATTTATTCACCTGATAAATTTACAGCAGTCATTGGTGTTGATAATCTGATAATTATAAATCACGATGATACTTTACTCGTTTGCAGAAGAGATAAAGCGCAGGATGTAAAAAATATTGTTGAATATCTTAAAATGAATAAAATGGATGATTAC
>JAIMAZ010000352.1 GCA_023511695.1 Ignavibacterium sp. | reverse complement strand
ATGTTATATTATTCTGAAAGTAACTTCTCACACGATTCTTAAGGTTTTTTGCCTTTCCGACATAAATAATTTTACCATTCTTATTCAGAAATTGATAAACACCCGGCAATGACGGGAGATTTTTTAGTTGTAATTCCAGTTTAGCATTCATGACACAATGCGGAGTAATTCACTTTTTTTGTTAGGTGAAAATAAAGCAGGAAGGTGATAAAATAAATTTAGTCTTTAAGCACCATATTTTTAGGAATAACAACAATACCTGTTTCGGTTACTGTAAACTTCTTTTTATCAGTTTCAGGATCAAACCCGATTTCATAACCTTCAGGTATCACAACATTCTTATCAATAATCGCTCTTCTGATTCTTGCATGACGACCAACCCAAACATTGTGGAATAGAATTGAATCAGTTATGTATGAGTAACTGTTAATTCTAACATTCGCTCCAAGAATTGACCTTTCGACCAAACCTCCTGATACTATTGTTCCATCACAAACAAGCGAGTTCAAAGTTCTACCAACTCTTTCTCCTTCGTGTGAAACTGTTTTTGCTGGCGGATACTGATATTGGTATGTTCTCAACTGCCAATCAGAATCATACAGGTTAAATTCAGGTGTAACACTTATTAAATCCATGTTTGCTGCATAGTAACTGTCCAATGTTCCAATATCTCTCCAATATGGCTGAACTTTTTTGTTTTCATCAATAAAGCGATAAGCAATAACTTTTAATTTCGATTGCACCATATAAGGAATAACATCCTGACCAAAATCAAGAGCTTTTATTTTTTTTGATTCCATTTCAAGTAAAACATCTTTTAACACCGAAGCTTTGAAAACATAAATTCCCATATTCACAAATGAATATCCTTTCTTATCAGGAATTTCCGGTGGAACTGGCGGCTTCTCGATGAAGGATAAAACATTGTACTTTTCATCAATTCCAACAATTCCAAATCTGCTTGCCTGATCTTTGGGAACTTCGATGCAAGCCATACTTAAATCAGCATCATTCTTAATGTGATTATCAATAAACTTCAGATAGTCCATTTTATAGATATGATCACCGCTTAAAATCAAAACCCATTTAGCTTTTTTATCAGAGAATAAATTAAGATTCTGATAAATAGCATTTGCAGTTCCAAGATACCAGTCATTATTCATTTTCCTTTGTGGTGGAACTGAATAAATGAATTCTCCAAGTTCCGGGTTGAAAATACTCCACGCCTCAAATAAGTGCATATTCAAAGAGTCTGATTTGTATTGAGTGAGAACATAAATTCTTCTCAATCCGGAGTTAAGACAGTTTGATAATGTAAAATCAATTATTCTGTATTTGCCTCCGAATGGAACTGCTGGCTTACTTCTCACAGCTGTTAATGGATAAAGTCTTTCACCTTGTCCACCTGCAAGGACAACTGTAATTGTATCTCTGAGAATGGATGAACCGGGGGAGAACATATTAACCTCTTAATTTACAGCAAAAATATATATAATTATATTTTGATTGGCAATTAAACTTATGGTTAATTTATTAAAAAATTTTTATAAACTTCTGAAGTTAATTATTTAGGATTGTAAAATGTTTTTGCTGGTTTACATATTAAGAGTAGTTTTTTTATTTAGTGCTTTGATACTCAATTCATTTCTCAACGATGGAGTGAAAGCTGACTATATTTCAAAAGCTCAGAAGAATATTGACATTCTGAAATATCATCTGAAATTAGATTTGAATATCGAACAGAAGAATATTGATGGCGAAGTAAGAATAACAGCACATAAACTTTTTTCTGAACAGAATGTTCTTGAACTGAATTTTTTTGGTAATATGAAAGTGAAAAAAGTTGATTCAGATTTTGGAGAACTGAAATTTCATCACATTAAAAATATTCTTTCGGTTGATATAACAGAAATTCCCAAAGACACAATAGAATTATCAATTTTTTATATAGGAACTCCAAAACGTTCAGGATTTGATGGTTTTGTTTTCGGAGAGATAAATAATATTCCACTTGTTTATAATTTGAGTCAACCAACTTATGCACCAAGCTGGTTTCCATGTGATGATGATCCCCAAGACAAAGCTTTACTTGAAGTTGAAATAACAAATGACAGCAGTTTTGTCTCTGTTTCTAATGGAAAACTAATCGGAGTTTCTAATATTGGTTCAAAAAGAACTTATCATTGGAAATCGAATTATCCGATTTCAACCTATCTTATAGCTGTTTATTCTTCAAGATATGCTTTAATAAAAGATTCATATCAAACAATTTCTGGAAAAATTCTTCCTCTGGAATTTTATGTATTGCCAAATCATGTTGAAGCAGCGAAGACAGATTTTGCTGAACATAAAGATATGCTTGAAGCTTTTGAAAATCTTTTTGGTGAATACGCTTTTGTGGAAGACAAATATGGTGTAGCAGAATTTTTATGGAATTTTGGCGCAATGGAAAATCAAACAATTACAGGGATTGGATACAATTTTATATCAGGGAAAAATTTTGCACGAGATATTCTTGCTCACGAACTTGCACATCATTGGTGGGGAAATGCAGTTGGTCCGAAAACCTGGAAAGATATCTGGCTTAATGAAGGATTTGCATCTTACAGCGAAGCACTTTATCTGGAATACAAATTTGGTAAATCATCACTTCAATCAACTATGAACAGTAAGTTCAGCGAAAACTTCAGAGGAAGTTTGTATAATCCTAAAAATCTTTTCAGTGAAACTGTCTATGACAAAGGTGCGTGGGTTTTACATATGCTTCGAAATGAAATAGGAG
>JAIMAZ010000351.1 GCA_023511695.1 Ignavibacterium sp. | reverse complement strand
GAAGTTCTCTAAGAATTAGAACTTTCTGTTCTGGCGAATAGTGCTTTCTTTCTCTTTTGTTTTCGTTCATGAGAATTCCCTTTCTTTTTACATTACACAAATTTAGGAAATTCCTTTTCCTTCTGAAGCATTACACAGGATATACTGTTACTAACAATGTTATTTCATCAAATAATAACGGCGGTGTTTTATTTACTAATAATAGTTCTGGCAGCTTTAGTAATAATACTTTATCAAATAATTCAGTGTTTGGAATTTCTTTAAACACTTCAAATTTTGTTCTTTCACAAGCAAATACTATAAGCACTAATTCGGGTTCGGGAATTATTATAAACGGAAGTGGTAATAATATAAATAACCAAGTAATCTTTGGTAATAATCAGAATGGAGTTTTTGTTCAATCAGGAAATAAAAATTCTATTTTGAATAATTCCATTTATAACAATTCAGATTTTGGAATTAAACTTGGTCTTTCTGCAAATGATTCACAACAAGCTCCCACATTAAATACTTTTTATACCTGGCAGGATATGACTGCTTTACCTAATATTAAAGGTGGAACCACAATTCAAGGCGCATTAAGCAGCACACCTAATCAGAAATATAAAATTCAATTTTTTGCTAATTCAACTTTAGCAAACAGAGAAGGTAAACGCTATTTAGGTGAGATCGTTGATTCAACAGATTTTTCGGGCAATACTGATTTTCTTGCTAATCTAAAAGATGCTGTTTTATGAGCTTTCCCATTAATAGGATAAAGATGCATTGTTGAATGCGGTGTGGGTAATTCATTTCCAAATTTAACATGTTGTGTAACTGCTTCATCAGGAATCTCTTTAATAAAATCAGCTCTCCAGTACCATTGTAATCCTGTTGGATAAAAAACATCAAACATACTGTTTAGAGCAGGATGAGCAATCGGTCCAATATGTTCAAAGTCTGGCTTAAGTTCGTGGACGGGTTTAAATATTTTATCCGCTTCATGATGAGGTCCCAGGTAATTCCAAACAACACCGCACATTTTCTTGCCGTGTAATGTTTCAGGAAATGGAGGGCCCGGAATAGTCAAAACTGCAAAAAAACCGTAAAGATCTTCATCGACATTCAATATAAAATTTCTATACCATTTTAATATCTTTTCTGTTTTATCGATATGCCAAAGTGTTGGTCCAGCATAATTGGTGTGCACAGGATGACCCTGGAATAAGAAAGAAGTTATAATGCCAAAGTTGCCACCACCGCCACGTATTGCCCAATAAAGATCTGTGTTTTCTTTAGCACTCGCTGTAACAAATGATCCATCAGCAAGCACCATATCGACCTCAAGAATACTATCAATAGTTAAACCATACTTACGGCTCAAATAGCCAACACCGCCTCCAAGCGTAAGCCCACCAACACCTGTAGTGGAAATGATTCCTGAAGGTACTGCCAATTTAAATGCATGCGCAGCGTGGTCGACATCTCCCCATGTTGCTCCACCACCTACTCGTATTGTTTTAGATTTTGTATCAACGTAAACATAATTAATATTTGAAAGATCAATCACTAATCCGTCATCGCAGATTCCCAACCCTCCGGCATTGTGTCCTCCACCGCGGACAGCAATCAACATATTATTTTCTCTTCCGAAATTTGCTGCTGCGATAACATCTGCAGTATCCTTACATTTTGCAATCAGGCCAGGATTTTTATCAATCATCCCATTATAAACTTTACGTGACTCCTCATAATCATTATCGTTGGGCTGAATTAATCTATCCCTGAATCCATTAGTTAAACCGGCAATATCCATATTCTCTTTCATAGGTTTCCTTTTATAAAATATTATTCAATTAGTTAGTTATACCTCTTGACACTGAACCGCTTACTATATCTTAAGATAATACACATGAGCAAAATCACCTTTTACCCAAATAGCTGCTGGTGTAAGTGTATAAACTACAGTTGAATTATTTTTAAATTGATTTGCAATCCATTTCGCGGTATTCGATTTATTTTGGGGAACAGCAGACTCATATTCCCAACCAAGATAACTATCATCAAAGTATGACATAAAGCCCTGCGCATCGCCCTTTGCTGAGACTTCCCAATATTTCTCAACTCCAGCCCAAACATCTTTTTGTTCATTGGACCATTGTTGAGCGAAACTGTTTCCCGAAAAAATTATTCCGGTTAAAATTAAAGCCATTGTATGAACGAACCTTTTCATAGAACTATCTCCTTGTATTGGTGATTATATTTATAACTAATAACTCTGCATTTAAGCCAACCTGTTGAAAGAAAGTCGGAGAACCAAAGACATCTCTTAAATTGTATGAAATATTTTTGAGATGTCTTCACTCGATAATTTTTCTTTTAACAGTGTTTACACTTTGGTTATTTCTTCAACAAAGTAAATTGAAGGTATTCCAACTACACCGGCTTCTTTCATCACTGATTTAGTTTGATCTGACTGGATGAATCTGTTGGCGTTGGTAACATTGTCCCATTCAAGTAAAACGAAGACTTCATTGGGGTCGTTTGAACTTTGAAAAACTTTACTCCCAAGTGAACCATTTTCCTTACGATAAGATGCATGATCATCGAAGAATGGTTTCCATTTTGCAAAGTTTTCAACTTTGTGGTGAACTATTAAATGCGCCATAACACTGCTCCTTTTTGTTGTTGATTGATGAATTAACTAGTATCAATTACCATTTAACCATAATTCAAAACTTTTATTTGATTCACCTTCTGTATAAGTCCAATCGGGTTTCAATCTTAAACCGCCATCATTTTTCCAAATGAAATCTTTTGCAGTAGTGATAT
>JAIMAZ010000350.1 GCA_023511695.1 Ignavibacterium sp. | reverse complement strand
GTTGTATTTTTTTTCAGGAGATAAGATTTATTATCTGAATTTTGTAAAGCATAGTTAATGTTAATTGACCTCAGAAATCCTTTCGGATCAACCGTAAAAGAATTATTTAAAGAAAGAGCAAGGTTGTTAAAATCAATTTTTGTTGAATCATTATTTGAATCATTCTTCATCAACAGAATGTTACCGGAAATGTTTGCAATCCAGTTATTTGTAACTTTAGCATTGATACCGGCAGTAATAATATTTCTGGCAGTCGTAAATAGCTTTTGATCAAGAAGATTATCAGTTTGTCTGATGTAAGATAAATTCAAATTTACGGTTGATATTCTAATTGTGTTCATTATCGAAATTTCCTGAATATCGCTGTGCAAGTATGCAGTACCCAGAGAATTATATCCTGGCTGAACCCGTCTGTAACCAATCTTTGTACTGAATGATTGTAATCTCAGACTTAAAGAAGTGTTGTAAGCAAAATCGTAATTAGTTCCTACGCGCGGTTTATAAATTTTTGTTATGAAGTTTGGAATGTCAGCGGAATCAAGATCCAATTCAGATACCCGTAAATCTCTTGTATAAACACTTCCGGCTGCGTCAAAATCAAAACTGATTGTATTATCCAAAAATGAAATTTTACCTTTAGTACCAAGTACCAAATTTTCCTGAGGAGTTACTGCGTTTTGATTAATAATATTATTTGGATTTGAAACTATTCTCGTTTCTACTCCTGTTCCGATAGAAAAGAAGTTATCGCTCACATCAAAAACTTCCGGGCTTTCGATACTTGATACTTTGATCAATGCTTCGAAAGTTGAGGGACCAGTCACAGTCCAATTATAGAAACTTACATTAGGTTGATTATCTGCAATCAATTCATAAGTTGAACCACCATCACGGGAAAGTTCAATTTTAACTCCACCAGAAAATCCGAAAGAATTCCAGGTAATTGAAATCAAAGAACCAATTTCCAACACATCGTTTCCGTTTGGAGAGATGATTGTGATATTCTGTGTATTCTGATCAAGAGAAGAAACTTCATCTTTTGCACGAAGAAAAATGAAATCAATAAAACTAACGGCTTCATTTCCGTAACCAATCTTTGAAGCTAATAAAAATCTTTTAAATGAACCGTCTTGTGCGCCGCCGGGAACTGATCTTCTGGTAAATCCTGATGCCGTAGAAAATCTGAAATTACCCGGATTGAGATTTATTCCTCCACCGCGGATTTGAATTCCGGAAAGAGTGTAACGAGAATATTCAGTACTAAAATCACCAATGTTTAGTGAACCCCAACTCCATTTAGGATTTATACCAAATTGATTAATATTTTGTCGTGCTGCGTTGCCTTCAGTTGAGATTAAAAATTCAAACGGTATCTGAAATAAATCGAACAAATCAATTGTAGGTCTGAAAAATAATCTTCCGGTTGTTTTAGGTCTTCTCGCATAATCATTATTCGTGTTGTAGTATTCACCGTATGCACCTAAATCACCTGAAATTCTGAAATTTTCTTTGACAAAATTACTGCCTTGAGTATTGCTTTCATTTTGTTGAGCAAAAAAAGTCTTTGTAAATATTATCAATACAATAATTACTGAAGGTAAAAAATGTATTTTCACAGGCAACTCCAAAAACTATTGAAAGAAATATTCTTAATCTTTAATCTGAATTTTAGAACTAAATGTAATCTGAGATTCACCATTTTTATAAACACCCTTAATTCCGTATTGATATTCACCTTTTTCTATCAGTTCACCATCTATAAAAACATTTTTGTTTGCATCGATTGAAGCAAAGTTTTCAAGCTTAGAACCATTTACTTTCCTGTAAAGAACATAATAACTCAAATCACTTTTAGGTTTATTCCAGCTAATTTCAATAACTTTTTTCTCTTTGTTATAAACTGCATTTAAACCTGTAATCTGGAAATCTTTTAACGCTTGATAAACTTTAACTCCGACTTCTGATGAAAGCTCGGATTTGTTTCCTGAACTATCAACTGCCTGAACTGAATATTTATAGAAATTTGGTCCGCTAATCTGATTATCAATAAAAGGTTTTTTAAAATCAAAATTTGAAGAAACTTCGCTGATCGAAACCCAATCATTTTGATTTCCACCTTTTCTGTAAATAATATGTTTTGCAACATCATCACTTGAACTTGGAATAATACTCAATACTACAGCTGTATCTGTTACAAAATATTTTGAAATTAATGGTGTTGTCGGTGGAACGATATCTGGTTTAATAAGTTTTAAGATTTCAGAGCGTTGACTATGATTAAAGTTTCTGTCAACAGCTGCAATCTGATAGTAAATTTCCTTTGTGAGTGTATTAAGATTTAATGTATCAACAAACACTGTATCCTGAATTGGATATGGTGTTAAATTACTGAATTCATGGTCGGCAGCATTTGCAAAGTAAACGCGATAACCTGTTATGTCAGGATCAGAACCTAAAGGCCAACGAAGAGTTACTATTCCAGATGAATCAATTTTCCCCTCAAGACCTGTTGGTTTTACCGGTGGAATTGAATCTGTTAAAAATCCATAAGCCGGCATTGATGCGCTTACATTATTAGCTGTATCAACTGCAAAAACGATATAATAATTTTCTCCAATCTTATCAGGGTTATTATCAATATATTTTCTTGTAGATGGATTCAGATAATCTTTTGTTATTTGCTCATACTGGCCGCCTATGGAATTACTTTTTCCAATAAGAAATCCCTTTAAATCTTTAGGAGGATTTTCCATTTGCCACTCCAATTCAATTTTACCATTCACATCTTTAATAGAAGTGATTATCGGAACTTCCGGTGAAGTAACATCTC